>NZ_LSSO01000196.1:0-10352 GCF_001645205.1 Brevibacillus sp. SKDU10
AGCTTATTTGGTACAGAAATTGGCCCGACAGGTCTTTGAAACAAATAATGTAGACAACTGTTCACGTTATTGCCAATCTCCAGCTACAGACGGGCTATTGTCAACTGTTGGTTATGGCGGTGCATCCAGGTGGAATTAGTGATATTGCTGCCGCCGGGGTAGTCATTATCATTGGAGCGAATCCAACAGAGGGTCATCCAGTTTTGGCGACACGGGTGAAGCGTGCAAAGAAATTACATGGTCAAAAACTAATTGTTTCAGATTTGCGCAAGCATGAAATGGCAGAACGTTCGGATTTTTATTTACATCCGAATCAAGGGACAGATTTTGTCTGGTTAACAGCGGTAGCCAAATATATCATTGATCAGGGCTGGCATGATGCTGACTTCTTAGCAAAACGCGTCAATTTCCTAGAAGAGTATAAGGAAGCCTTCCAAAACTATACACTCGAATATGCTGAAAAAGTGACGGGAATTTCTCAAGAGCAACTAAAAGAAACAGCAAGAATGATTTGTGAGGCAGATGGTACATGCGTACTGTGGGGGATGGGAGTTACCCAAAACGTAGCAGGTTCTCATACATCCGCAGCAATTGCCAACCTTTTATTAATCACAGGAAATTTTGGCCGGCATGGTGCAGGTGCGTACCCACTGCGCGGACATAATAACGTTCAAGGAGCTTGTGATATGGGCTCATTACCAAATTGGCTACCGGGTTATCAGTCCATCTCTGATGATGAGGCACGTCAAAAATTTGAAAAGGCGTATGATGTCAAAATTTCTAATAAGCCGGGTTATACGAACATTCAGATGTTAGAGGCAGTAGAAGAAGGCACATTAAAAGCAATGTATCTGATTGGGGAGGATATGGCTTGGGTTGATTCCAATTCGAATCATGTACAAGAGACCTTAAGTAAGCTTGATTTCTTTGTCGTACAGGATATTTTCTTTACAAGAACGGCACAATTTGCAGATGTCATTTTGCCAGCAGCACCTTCTTTAGAAAAGGACGGTACATTTACCAATACCGAAAGAAGGATTCAACGGCTCTATCAAGCATTGCCTACATGGGAGGATTCCAAACCAGATTGGTGGATCATTACACAGCTTGCAAACCACCTTGGCGCTAATTGGGGATATACTCACCCCGGTGATATTATGGACGAAATTGCCAGCCTAAGTCCGCTTTTCTCAGGGGTCAGCTATGAAAGATTGGCAAATTGGAACAGTCTGATCTGGCCTGTATTGCCTGATGGAACAGATGAACCGTTACTCTATATCAATCGATTTAATTTCCCAGATGGTAAGGCCCGCCTGTCCTTAGTAGAATATGTGCCACCTATTTCTTATTCAGCGGAATTTGATCTAGTGGTGAATAACGGGCGTTTATTAGAGCACTTCCATGAAGGGAACATGACAAATAAGTCAAAAGGCATTCAATATAAAGTGCCAGAAGTATTTGTGGAGGTGTCACCTGAGCTTGCTTGTGAACGCGGGATCAAGGACGGCTCCTTAGTGCGTCTAGTATCACCATATGGAGCTATCAAATTGCGAGCAGTTGTAACAAATCGTGTACAAGGAAAAGAGCTGTATGTCCCAATGAATTCCGTCAGCAGCGACAATGCTATTAATATCCTAACAGGTAATATAGGGGATATTCGTACGCAAACACCAGCTTATAAACAAACCAAGGTACGTTTGGAAGTACTTGAACATAGCGGCCAAAATCCATTGCCAAAAAATAATCCACGCAATGCCAAACGAAACCCACAGCTAGGTGTTCAGGTAGACCGCAAATGGGCACGGGCTGATTATGAGTCTATCGCCGATGTGAATGTAGCAGGAGGGAAGCAATAATGGCTAGACCTATTACAAAAATAGCGAAACCAACCATCACAAATGAGGAGCACCAGCAGTTACAACTTACTCAATTAAAAGAAGAGATCGCCATGCATGCACAAAGTATTCGTCAATCCGTGAAACTATTGGATGAGCTGCACCAAGCGGGTGTCCTAGAAACTGTGCAATCTATGGTTCAAAGCAAGGAAAAGATGGCTGGCATTGCTGTTAAGCAGTTGGTAAAGCCAAATGTAACGAAATCGATTAATAACGTCATGGCAGTAACAGAAGCGTTAGGCCAAATAGAGCCAGAGATGACCAAGAAGTTGGTCTCAAGTCTTACACATGGTCTACAAAAAGCAGAAGAAGCCAGTGCTAAAGAGAATAAAATAGGTATGTTTGATCTATTCAAAGCACTACAAGATCCTGATATCAATCGTGCGATTTCTTTTGGCATACATATGCTAAAAGGGATAGGAGAAAATCTCAGAGAGCAAGAGAAACAGAAATAAAGATAGGGAAATAATTGGAAGGGAAAGTAAAAGAGGCGGAATCCAACCGCCTTTTTTTACTTTCAGCCTAACAGGAAATAAGAAAGGAAGAAAAAGGGATTTGCCTGCAATTATCAATAGTAGAACGGAAAAACGTTGGTTCAGTGAATCCGCTAAAATTGACAAATATCCACCTGAGAAAAACAAACATACGTTCCACAAGTAAGTGAAAGCCCTTACAAAAACTTATTTTTATTAAAAAAGGCCTCTTTTTTTTATGAAGAATGTGTAAGTGTTTTTGTGTTACGGTTAAAAAAGGCTTACTAACAAGGTTTTTTGCTAAATGAAAGAAAATTCACAAGAGTTATATTATAAAAATTACGGATGACAAAACAAAACTGCTGTGGTACGTTAGCAGTAATCCATACCTGGCGGAATAGTGTTCACCTGACGTGTACACTTCAACACCAAGAAACATAAGGAAGTGAAATGATGAAGAAATTAGGTCTTTTACCCAAAATCATTCTAGGTATCATTTTAGGGGTAATGATTGGCTCTACCTCGCCTGAATGGATCATCAAAGGATTTGCAACATTTAGCGGTATTTTTAGTAACTTTCTTAACTTTATTATTCCATTGATTATTATTGGATTTATTGCTCCTGGTATTGGGGAGCTTGGAAAGGGTGCTGGAAAGCTCTTAGGATTAACGACAGCAATCGCATATGGTTCTACGATTGTAGCAGGCTTGGCCGCCTATTTTGTAAGCACCAACTTTTTCCCGCATATTTTAGAGGTGGGGACGTTAACTAGTGCTTTCAAAAATCCAGAGGAAGCGTTAACTCAAGCTTATTTTACGATTGAAATCCCGCCAATCATGGGTGTTATGAGCGCGCTTGTTCTTGCTTTTACCTTGGGATTGGGGTCTGCTTCCCTCAAGGGAGATTCTCTTCTAAATGTAATGGTTGATCTTAGAACCATTGTTGAAAAAGTAATCTCATCTGTAATCGTACCTTTATTGCCTGTGCATATCATGTGTGTGTTTACCAATCTCACATATGCTGGACAAGTACAACTGATTATCTCTGTATTCTTTAAAGTCTTTATCATTATTATTGCATTGCATATTTTGTATCTTTTCGTACAGTATTTTATCGCTGGACAATTGGGACGTAAAAGCTATATTTCTTTAATGAAGAATATGTTTCCTGTATACATGACAGCGATTGGAACACAATCATCAGCGGCTACAATACCTGTAACCTTACGTCAAGTGAAGAAAAATAGAGTAAGCGATCAGATTGCAGATTTTGTAGTTCCCCTATGTGCAACGATTCATCTATCCGGAAGTACGATTACGCTGGTTAGCTGTTCCATGGCTGTAATGATGCTGAATGGAATGCCTACTACTTTCGGTACGATGTTTCCATTTATCCTCATGCTGGGCATTACCATGGTGGCTGCCCCAGGAGTACCAGGTGGAGCCGTAATGTCAGCAATTGGTTTATTGCAATTAATGCTTGGATTTAGTCCATCACTGACATCATTAATGATTGCCCTTTATATTGCACAAGATAGTTTTGGTACAGCGTGTAACGTAACAGGAGATGGAGCCATTGCAATTATCGTGGATCGCATTAAAGGTAAAGGAAAGGCACATCAGCCAGTAGAACAGATGGAACCCATCGCATAAAAAACAAAGGACTCTATCCTTTATTTGGGTAGAGTCCTTTTTGCTTTGAAAATTGCTCATACTCTTATTGGGAAGACTAGAAAAAAGGAATTGATACATAAAAGTTTGCTAGATGTTTTCTTTTCATAAAAGGTAATTCAATTTATACTTCATAGGGAAAGCAATCATGTAAGGAGTGGATTTCATGCAGGATATCTATCGCGCACTCGTGCTGGATGTTGTAAATGGTCAATCCAACATGCAGATACAAGAACGGTCTATAGCTGATTTACCAGAGGGAGAAGTGACGATTCGTGTTGCCTATTCCAGTGTTAATTTCAAGGATGGCATGGCGACACTTCCGAATCGTATCATTCGCAAATATCCAATGGTTCCAGGAATTGATTTGGCGGGCATAGTAATAGCCTCGACGGATGAACGATATCAAGTAGGTGATCAGGTAATCGCTACAAGCTACGAAATAGGTGTATCTCATCCAGGGGGATTTAGTGAGATAGCTAGGGTTCCAGCTAAATGGGTTGTGCCCCTACCCGATGGCTTAACAATGAAGGAAGCAATGATTTTGGGGACAGCGGGCTTTACAGCGGCCTTATCTATTATTCGATTAGAGGAGAATGGTTTGTCGAAAGAGCAGGGACCTGTTCTGGTGACTGGTTCTACAGGTGGTGTAGGCAGCGTTGCAGTTGATATTTTAGCGAAAAATGGTTATGAAGTGACGGCTAGTACAGGAAAAGAAAGTGAGCATGCCTATCTCAAAGAACTAGGCGCCACTAATATTTTACACCGTAATGAGGTTGTTGCTGTGGACGACAAGCCAATGCGCCAGCAGCTTTGGGCTGGTGCAGTAGACCCTGTTGGGGGGAAAACATTAGAGTATCTCCTTTCTACCATGAAGTACGGGGGTTCTGTTGCTCTAAGTGGCTTGACGGGTGGAGCAGATGTGTCTACAAGTGTATATCCCTTCATTTTACGTGGAGTGAATCTACTTGGAATCGATTCCGTCTATTGCCCGATGAATCGACGCAAAATGGCATGGGAACGTCTAGCATCCGATATGAAACCAAAGCATTTGACAGATCAAATGGTTAAGGAAATTACCTTGGAGGAATTGCCTAAGACGCTTTCTCAAATATTAGAGGGGCAGATACGTGGACGGACGATAGTGAAATTGTAGTAAAACCTTACGTGCATATTATAGGAAAATTAAGCTAGGTGTTATATGAGAGTGTAAGGTTCCTGCATTTTGTCAAAAAAACAAACAAGCAAGGCTGGCAATTCCAACAGTCTTGCTTGTATTGCATTTTTCATATGAATGTATCAGGTTTCAAATAAGCTTCCTTCTAAAGCCTTGATATAGCGTTTTGCAGACTTTTGTACGGATTCATTAGCATTCTCGGCAACGATTCCATGAAACGCGTTATATAAACGATTAAATGGTAAACCCTGTACTTTATCGGCTATTTCTCTTACTTTTTTAGCTGGTAATGGAATTAAATTCGGATAGCTATACATAAAGCTCACCCAAGAATTGTCTGCTACTACTTGAATGATGTCTCCTGTTAAAAGAACACCTTTTCCGTTATTCCCATCCTTCCAGTGTAAGACAGACCCGCCTTTAAAATGTCCCCCTAAGCGATAAATAGTCAATTGATCCGTTACGTCATGAGATTCTCCTGACCAATACACGATATGTTCACTAGGACGAGTGATCCATTCTCTATCATCTGCATGAACATAGACGGGTACGTTAAAGACTTCAGCCCATTCTACCTGAGTAGAGTAATAATGTGGATGGGAAAGAGCAATTGCTTGAATACCGCCTAGACTCTGTATTTGCTCAATGGTTGATTGATCCAAATAGGTAATACAATCCCATAAAAGCTGAAAACCATTACTTTGCAAAAGATACGCATTCTGTCCTATAGCAAACTTTGGCTTTGTCGTAATACTGAATAATCCGTCTTCTTTTTTTGCAATTTCATTCGTGTAGTCTGCATTTTGCTGTAGCTCCCCGAGAGTTGTCCATGTCTGCCCAAGAGGATTCACAAATTGTCTTTCCTCCTTACAAATCAGGCAAAAAGGCGGGGCTTCCTTGCTTTTAGAATATTGAACTCCGCAGGTAGTGCAGATGAAATGTTGCATATGTATCCTCCTAAATAAATGCGAGTATTTTCAGTATTTTCAGTGTGTTCTATACTTAGTATACATGAAACTAAACAAGTGAGACTTATTTTTTGAGCTGAAGTCCTTCATAATAAAACCTACCTTTCACAAAGTTGTTGAAAAATCATAAAAGTAAGTTTATTTCGTTGCGTTACGGGACTTTTATTTTTAAATATAATTTGGGCTTATAAATTTTGTTAGCAGAGACTTTCGCGACAATCGAGGAGCATAAGAGATTGAAAGATTGAAGACGGAAAGACTGGGAGCCCTTCAACCACAGTTTTTTCACCTTAGTGAAATTAATGAATAGGAACTATTAGTAGACTAGTAAAAAGGGAGGAAGGGCAATGCTACATAGAATCTTTGCTGGGGTCGTTACCGCAATGCTTTTTTGTTTAGTTCTTGCAGTATCAGAATATACTCCAACGATAGCACGCGAGCCAAATACCTATTATTTTCCTTTTATAACTCTAGTGATCATCTATCTAGTGTATTCCATTCCGATATTTTTGCTTATTGGAATTCCATGCACGATCTTAATCGATCTTATTACAAATAGAATGGGAATATCGAACAAAAGTAGGCTGTATTTTGTACATCTTGGATTATATTTCTTAGCAGGTATTACCATAGCTTTGGTTTTCTTCGGATTAACTAAAGGAGATATTCTACAAAAAATATTGAGCTTTAAAGCTTATATTATTTATATAGTTGGATCGTTACTTTTTTATCATATCTCTCTTGTCACGACGATTATTTTTAAAAAATAACTAAGGAATAATAAAATTTATTTTTTTTAGATGCAATGCAAAGATGTCCCAACAGCTTCATGGAGATTAGAAACGATGAGGATTTTTGGTGGATGTCTGTAGAAGATGTTGTTAATGTAGAAGGTCTTAAACAGTACATCTTGCATTGAAGAAATCTGATAAAAAAGCTAAATTTTTTAGAGAAATGCCAATTTATAAGATAAGGTACTGTTTGTACAAGAAAATTCCTCAGGCGTTGAATACCTTGATAGTAAAAGGGAGGTGTAAATAGTGAAAGAACTGCACGATATAAAAAGAATATGGGATGAAGTTGCAAATACCGATCTTGAAGAGTTTACTAGGAAAAATCCAATATACATGAAGAGTTCAAATGGTATATCCTCTTCATCGTCTACATTTTGTTGGACATTTATACGTGGAAAAACAGGAGCCACGGGACCCACTGGAGCAACTGGAACAACGGGGGCACCGGGCTCTACCGGAGCAACTGGAACAACAGGGGCAACGGGACCTACCGGAGCAACTGGGACAAAGGGGGTAACAGGCTCTACCGGAGAAACAGGAGCAACAGGGGAAACGGGACCTACTGGAGAAACAGGAGCAACAGGGGCAACTGGCTCTACTGGTGACACAGGAGCAACAGGGGCAACGGGTTCTACTGGTGACGTAGGAGCCACAGGAGACAAAGGTCCAACACAATCAGGAATTTTTAGTCCTACTGGACCAACGGGAGAAACAGGCCCAACAGGCCCAACGGGAGAGACAGGAGCGACAGGACCAACAGGGCCAACGGGAGCGACAGGCCCAACAGGCCCAACAGGGGCGAGAGGAATTACCGGACCAATGGGGCAAACAGGAGCAACAGGTCCAACAGGAGCAATAGGTCCAAATCTAAACGTCAATACTATGACTGCCACTTTAACACCCCCTACTAGTCCCTTTGTTATTGTTGTACCACCAGAAGGGATAAATCTCCCTCTGCCTGACAATCAAATATTGGATAGTTTCACAGTTGAAGACGAGAACAGAGTTTTCATCGTTCCAGAAGATGGACGTTATACACTCAGATATAGCATCACCTCAATCGATTCTTTTACTCTTATTACCAGATTAGTAAGGAATAACACAGTTGAAATTAATACTTCTAAAAGTGGAGGGAAACAGACAAATACGTTTGGTGCTGAAACTCAGGAAAACTTAATCAAAGGAGATAAAATTACCCTTCAGTTAATCGGTGATAATGTCGCTGTTAGTTTTTTAGGAAACGGTATAGAAGGGGCTTTTCTAACCATTCAACGGCTAGAATGATAAGAAAATTTCAAAAAATAAATTAGCATTTCGAATTCACTAAAAAACCGCTAATGAATAGTATGAACGTTTCCGTTATAAGCTTGTCAGGGAAACGAAACATGTACCTATCTTTTTACAAATTCATAAAGAAAAATACAGGTGAGATAAAATGAGGAAAGTCGTTTCCTAAGAAATAAGGAAACGATTTTTCTTTTGCATCTTTATATCGAATCTCATTTACATTCAAATACTCGTCAAAGGATTCGACAAGGGCATCCATGCATGAAAGAAACCGACTTTTAAAAGCAGGTGATAAGAATAAAAAACAGTACATACGTTCTTGTCTTGTGGTACAATAAAATTAGATAAAATTCAGAAATTAAAGGCGGGGGTTGCTTTGGAAAATATAATTACTGTTACATTAGAGCTTTTTGAAGAAAAATATGTAAATGAACTAGAGGCTTTTGATCTCCCTGAGGAGCAACTTCAATTTTCTGAACTTCCAAAAGAAATTTTAAATACAACAGATGGGGAGTATGGCATTGTCATAGCTAACAATGGATAAGCAGTTGGGTTCTTTGAAAAACTGGTCCAGTTGGTAAGCAAATCCTGATGAGTTTATCTATCAAATAATTTTGCAGGAAGGTTAAATCAAGGAGAAACAATGATTAGACTTTATCCTGTATTTTCGTAAAATTTGGTATTATATTAATTGTTAGGGTTAGGTAGGATGAGGAATTAAAAACTTAATGCTTCATAATCTAGGCATCAGCTTCTTAGGACGTGTTGAAGGAAATGGTTTTTAAGCTATGAGTTCGAATAAAGCTTTAAGGCTATGGAAAATCAAGTACTGCCTCTCCCGGCTTACGTTGCGGCGCTACATGGCGGTGGTCGGATTACAATTTTGCCATATAAAAAGTAACAGTGTAGAAAGGAAGAAATGAAAAAATGAAGAAAATCGTTTTCCCGCTATTTGTAACAAGTTTACTTTTCTCATCACCCGTATGGGCTTCTGAAGATAAACATAAGATGTATGTTACATATGAAAACCAGAGAGTAGTAGATGTAAAGCAGATCAATCCTGCGTTTTTATCAACTGCAAAAAATGAAGTGAATCGATTGTTGAAAAATGGAAAACAATTTAAACTAGAGAAAATAAAAAAATTTGAATTAGTAAAAGGATTGGATAGGAGAGTAATTTTATCTTTTGATTGGTCAATTGAAGGTGGAAGTGCTACTGTCGAAATAGAAGAAAAAACAGGTCGAATATTCAATGCGAAAATATTTCTTCCATTCAATGATTTACGTAGCGACCAGATCCAAATTGTTCAATCCTATGTAAAACAAATTAATGAGAACGCAATGAAATTTAATAGAGTGAACATTACCAACGATAATAGAGAAGATACTAAAGAGCATACAGCAAGTTTCTTTACACTTAACTACAACGGTAACCCCAACTTCATAGAAATCGATTTATCTACAGGAAAAATGAAGGAGTACCATATTCGCATGGATGCAAAGTATGCAGATCAGAAGCATGCGAATATTGCTAAGAAAGCATTAGGTTCTGTCGGGATAATTTCTCAGTTACGAGAAGCTGTACGTTCAAACGAAACGTTGCGAGGGGATGGAAGTAGTTACAAAACAGATGTTTGGAGATTTGAAACTGTAGATGGTGATAGTATCACTATGGGAGCAAAGACAGGTCGGGTTTATAGTTTGCACGTAACCTCCAGAGATTTTCATTTACCAGATAAAGAAATATCGAGTTCTGAAGTAACGAGAAAAGCTAAAATAATTTTGGAGAAGGTTTTTGGAATGGATGGCAATGACTTCAAGTCAGCATACAGAGAAAATAAACATAGGTATAGTTCTTACATTATGGAGAAAAAGGATGGAACCGTAGCTGTTATAGATATTACGAAAAAAGGGGAAATTGATTTCATTAAGATAAAGACTCCATACTTAAATCAAGACTAAAAAGAGTATTCTTGAGATGGACCCAAGGGTCTATAGATGACAGTCTATTTGCTAAGTCGATACTTTTAAAATGAGATAGAGCTTTTATTTATGCACAAAATACCCTCTAGGAAGCCCTAGAGGGT
>NZ_LSSO01000197.1:0-13608 GCF_001645205.1 Brevibacillus sp. SKDU10
GTTCGGTCATTGTGCTTCCCCCTTAGATTAGGTATAAATTGGATATAAAAATCCTGAAAATATCTCAATCTGAATCATCTTTTTATGCTATCCTTAGTTAAAGTAAATATATGGAAAGATGGTTCTGATGAAAGTTTTTATGATATTAATGGTGTTACTCTCTTCTGTGGGAGAATTTAAACCACAATCAACTACAAGCGTATTTATTGTTGAAGGCAACAGTATGGCTCCTTTTCTAAAAGCAGATGATAAATTTGTTGTTGATAAAGGTTACTATGCAGAGCACTCTGTATGCGCTAGGCCGTGAGTTAACAGAAAGTGAGAAGCGAACGCTCGCGTGGTTGTCAGAACGGGAAACAGAAACAGTTGCTAATGTGCAGAGGATTTTTGATGAATTAAGTGCGAGAGTTCAGAAATGAAAAAGAACTATAAAAAACTTTTCAGGTCGAAAAAGCGCTTCTCTTCCTTGGTGGCAGAAGTTTCTGACATACTTGAATCCGAAAAAACGGATACAAAAAAACTTTCTGAGATTACCTCACTGATGGACTCAGCAAGGAAAGCAACTTGCTATGTTTGTTTACTCGATAACGAAGAAGAGCACCCTAGCAAGACCAAAGGATTGTGCCAAAAGCATTACGGCGAATGGTATCAGAGAAACAGAATCGCGAGCAAAAAATATCATATAGAGCCCTACCCTGTGGCTCTTTTCAAACATACATCATATCTTTTTTATAAACATTGTGATTTTATATAAAATCCACAATAGCCCACAAGCAGGACAAAATAATGTCAAATATACTGAAAACATCATTTATTAGAGGAGAGATAAACTTATGAAAATATACTGCACACATCCATTTAAAACGACTGAAAAAGTCACCATCTCGCTTGGCTGCCATCCAGGACATCCAGGTTCAAAAGACTTGGTGTTTCCAGGCATTACATTTGGCACACCAGTTTATGCTATGGAATCGGGTGTAATAGCTGATATAAGAACAAACAGACCCCATTGTCCAACTCCAGACTGCCCACAGTATGCTAATAATGTTGTAATCCGAGGTCAAGATGGGTTTTTCACAGAGTACAATCACATGGCACGAGCTACCAAGGTTGATCTCAGGGTTGATCCCAGGGTTGGTCCCGGGGGTCGTCCATGGCGTTGGAATAGGCAATACCTAAAGATAGGAGACTCCGTTCAACGAGGTCAATTAATCGGTTTTGTAGATAATTCTGGTTATACTACAGGGCCGCATCTTCATGTTGGCCGATATACACCTGGTGATGATAAAACTTGGTGGAGCAGGCCAACTTGTGATTGGATGATACATGGTGTCGATTCATTTCTTCAGTTCCCACCTTTAGATTGTCGTCCTATGCCTCGTGTCGTTAGACCTGGCTACTATATTGTAAATGGTCCCTTTTATATGTAACTGTGAAATAAAGATTGGTTAAAAATATCCCACAAATTCTTATTCTATAACACATAAAAATGAATCCGTTTTGAAAAAAGTTCTATCAAAATGAATTCATTTTTTTGATTGAGCATTCTATTTTATAAAAAATTTGATTAAAACTCACTTAGTATTCTTTAATCAAAAATGGGAAAAGCATCGCAACATTTTTATAAACGTCGCGACGTTACTTTAAACATCGTGACTTTATTTCAAAGCCACAGCTGTACCCCTGCCCCACAGGCAATACAATCTATAGAGTTGTAGATTTCCTTCCAAATAGAAAAAGCCGCCGGCTATCCGACGACTAATTGTGTTTTTTCACGGCTTGTACCAACGCGGCGATCGAGATTACCAATGTAATTGTTTAAAAAACAGAAAAAGCCATTATATGATAAATAGAATATATAAATGTGATAAACGAGAGCGACGCTACTACAATGCTTACAATATAGAGCACTTTTCGTAACCTTTCGAATTTACCCTTTAAGAGAAAAGGAAGAATTGCTAGATTAAGAAATATAATCAAAGGTAGAAGGAATATAACCCAATTGTATGCTGTCATTTCATTCACTACTTTTCCATAATATTATCAAATGCACGTGCTGTTTTTATTTCAATTAAAACCACATCCGCAGCGTTAATGGCTGCTGCCATACCAAAACCAGCACTTGCAAAAAAAGCGATCAGTCTATCCTCGCCCCAACCTGATTTAATGCCTTTTACACTTGCCATAAATGCCGCGGTTGAAACAGTTGAGTTTGCTATCAACGCAGTCTCTGCTTTTATTAAATCTAGAACTTTATCCTCAAAATCAACTAAGTCGGCTTTGTTGCTTGACGTTTGTTTTACATAGGTGCCTTCTTTACCGTTCCCGACATCCCAATATTTTTTTCCACCACTCTTATCGACTACATAATAATAACCATACCACATATCACGTGCTTCCCGTACTATATTTTTCGCCGACCGTTTTTGTCTGTCTTTTTCTTTCTTTACCTGTTTCTCAGGGTCTGCTATAGAGACCTGTGTTTTGATGCCATCTTCATCGAACTCTAACAGTATGATTCATTTTATCATATGCAGCCTCAGTAATTCGATTTTCACTTTCTACTCTAACTACTCTTAGGCTATCATTATCCTCTAAAATCTCAATCTTATATTTATTTCCTTGACTGTCTTCAATGGTTTCTGCTTCAACAATTTGATTAGATTCATCCAGAGCAAAAACAGGAATACTAGATGAGGCCATTACTGATAAAACAAGAGCACTAGATAAAATAACTTTTTTCATTTTTCCCCTTGGTAATATATGCTAATTTTTTACATAAATTATCATAATAGTTATTGTTTTAAATATCAATAACATATTGGAAACATTTATAGCATGAGCATCAATCAAACCGGGGCGGTTGCAGCTCTTGCAAAAATATGCGAAGTGCTTGACGTTGAGATTTCGGATGTACTCGAACTTTCGGACGAGCGTCTCTAACATACATAGATAGAAACCGTTTGAAAAGCTATTGAAAGTTAAAGGCAAACACCCCACCATAGATAGTCTGGAGGGGTGTTTGCTGTATACCTGTTACCACAGGTAATATATTGTATGTAGTTATAAGATACACTGCTTAGGCCTCTACACTAATCACATCTTCTACAGGTATCCACCAAAAATCCTCATCGTTCTTTAGCTTGATCTGTTTAAATTGGGAATCAAATTTATCTACCCATCCCCAAGCGGATTCTATAACGCCTCTGCCCTCTTTCGTTTCTTTCCACCAGCTAATTGTAAGGGCATAGTCATACTGACGTGAGTCAGATATCCTGTAGCAAAACTCGGCCAGCTCATCCTCTTCAATGATCGGTTTCTCGATCAGTTTCTTATCCTCGTGATACTGACGTAACATTTCTGCATGTTCTGGCAAGATGAATTTCGTTACAAGTGGATCAAGAATTTTGCTAGCCATCAAAACATCCCCTCTGAAATACGAATGTGTGTTCTTATTTTATTAATGATGAGGAGATTATGCAATGGTTAGAAATGGTACTAGTCCAATATACATTTAAATCCATATTTTATAATATATTCTTAATTTTAGAAAATTCAATATGGAGTTAATATGTTTATGAAGAGGTTTGCAACTACTGTAGTTACAGCTATGAGTGTGCTTAGTCTTCTCTCTATTTCACTTCCTACTAGTGCTTATGCAGAATCCAACACCGCAGTAGAATTAAAAGGGGAAAATAATCAAGACATTCGTGTAAATATCCCCGATAGCCTCCGCGGTAAAGTTTCTGAAGAAGAAATTAATGCAATTGTAAAGCAAGCGGGTGATGCTTCTGAGATTACCATTCATGATGTGTTTGAAGCTGAAAATTCTACTCCTCGGTCTACTCCCTAAAGCAACACCACCCCAAGCAAGATTGCTCCTCAAGGAGTGTTTACTTATTATGATTCTCCTGTGTTAAGAACGACTCGAAGCGATCAACCAACCAAAGCAATACAAATTATTTCGGTGGCGAGAGGCCAAACAATAACCCTTACTTCAAAAGAAGCAAGTAAGGTAAGTTCCCAAACTAGAATAAAGTCAAGCGTTACAGCAGGAGCAAATACTCCAGCATCAGCAGCTAGTGAAGTTGAATCACAAATTGGAGTAGAAGTTTTCAAAGAGTTCACTGTACAAGAAGAATTCAAAGGACCTTCAGAAGGCTCCTCATATAACACTCGTGTCTTTTACTGGACTGGCTTCTATGACGAAGGCACGTGGACAATGGACGAGAGAAATCGCTTTACTGATAATATAGTTGCTACTCTACAGCAAACGTTCAGTTGGGTTAGTACACTCTACCATGCATAATGCAATGAGCAGGGCTGTTACATTAGGGAAGATTGAGAAAAATCCATGTATCGGTGCAACTATTAAAGGTCAACAAAAAGTACAGACTTTAAAATTTATGGAGTCAAAAGATATACCCTTTTTTTTGCAACAAGCTTATCAATATAATTACATCTATTGGATTTACTTCAAGCTTTTAATTGAGACTGGAATGCGAAAAGGTGAAGCTGCTGCACTTCAATGGTCTGACATTGATTTAAAACAAATGAACATCAGCATCAACAAAACGCTCGATTTTTCCGCCACGGATAGACGTGAGCTCTTTGGCGATACAAAAACCTATCACTCTGTTAGAACGATTCATATTAGTAAAAACTTAGTTAATGATTTGATCAATCATGCAAAATATCAAAATCAAAACAAGTTAGCGCTAAACGATCTCTACCATCATGATCTTAACTCGGTTCTATGTAGAAATGATGGGAGCTTCATTCCTAAATCTTATCTATTCAACGCCTTCTCAAGGATTTTAACAAGAGCAGGCATTCCCTCAATGCCCATACATTCTTTACGACACACTCACGCAGTTTTGCTTTTAGAAACAGGAGTAGATATGAAATACATTCAAGAGCGTCTCGGACACGGCAGCCTTCGAATCACATCAGACGTATACGCCCACATATCTAAAAAAATCGAAACTGATTCGATAAGCAAATTCGAAGAGTATATGCAAAATATTTACGACTAATTGAAAAAAATGTGGATGTTTTGTGGGTGCGTATGTGGGTGGAGACTTTTTCAACCCTATAACCCACAAACAAGAAAACCCCTCACGCCTACAGACGCAAGGGGTTGCCACTTCTTACAGTGACATGTATTGGTTACGCTCCCACTCGTGAACACGTGTGCGGAACATATCCCATTCAATTTCCTTCGCTTCGATGAAGTGTAACGCGGCATGCTCACCTAGCGCTTCACAGATAACACTATCTGCTTTCAGACATTCGATCGCCTCTTTTAGCGTAGATGGCAAGCTATCAATACCGCTTGCTTCGCGTTCAGCTTCGTTCATCACATAGATGTTGCGATCAACAGCAGGCTGCAATTCTAATTTGTTCTTGATTCCATCCAAACCAGCTTTCAACATAACAGCTAGTGCCAAGTACGGATTCGCTGCCGGGTCGGGATTACGCACTTCCAAACGAGTCCCCAATCCGCGTGATGCAGGGATACGTACTAATGGAGAGCGATTTTTTGCAGACCATGCCACGTAGCAAGGTGCTTCATAGCCTGGTACAAGGCGTTTGTAAGAGTTCACTAGTGGATTTGTAATTGCTGCAAATCCTCTTGCATGCTTTAAAAGACCAGCTAGATAGTATTTTGCTGTTTGACTTAGACCTAGCTCATCAGATTCATCATAGAATGCATTTTCTTTGCCAATAAATAGGGATTGGTGAGCATGCATACCAGATCCACTTACACCAAACAATGGCTTTGGCATAAAGGTTGCGTGCAAACCATGTTGACGCGCAATTGTTTTAACTACCAGTTTAAACGTCAGAATTTGATCAGCTGCATGCAACGCATTTGCATATTTAAAATCAATTTCATGTTGCCCTGGTGCTACTTCATGATGAGAAGCTTCGATTTCAAAACCCATTTTCTCTAAAGTTAGAACGATATCACGGCGACAGTTTTCACCCAAGTCTAATGGTGCAAAGTCAAAATATCCGCCTTGGTCATTCAGATCGAGAGTAGGCTCGCCTTTTTCATCAATTTTAAACAAGAAGAATTCAGGCTCTGGACCAACGTTAAAATCCGTATAGCCAAGATCTTCTGCTTCTTTCATTACCTTTTTTAAAATATAACGGGGATCACCTTCAAACGGTTTACCATCCGGCATATACACATCACAGATCAAACGAGCCACTTTTCCAAATTCAGTTCCCCACGGGAATACCACCCATGTATCTAAATCTGGGAAAAGATACATATCAGACTCTTCAATGCGCACGAAACCCTCAATGGAAGATCCGTCAAACATCATCTTGTTATCCAACGCTTTTGGCAATTGAGAAACCGGAATCTCAACATTCTTACTGATACCCATTAGATCAGTAAATTGCAAACGGATATACTTCACATTCTCTTCATCAGCAAAACGCATAATGTCTTCTTTCGTATAACGGCTCATTCTCTCTTCCTCCTTGACCAAATCCATCAATTTTTTGTACCCATCTATCTAGTGGAAGAACCTGGAAAGCTCTCCACGAATCAATGCCGATTCACTTAAGCGATTGGCACTGGGGTTTATCACTTGTTGTTTCAATAATTGCAGTAATTCCTTCTTCTCCATTTGTGGACGAGCTGCCGGTTTTCCTGGTAAGATCGGCGCCTCCACAACAGGCTCCTTCAATTGGATCACCTGTTTAATGCCAGCAATATTTAGCCCCTTATCAATCAGTTGTTTAATTTCTAACAGACGATCTACGTCATTAAACGAAAATAACCGCTGCTTCCCGTCTGTACGAGCTGGTGTGACTAACCCGTGTTGTTCATAATACCGGATCTGTCGTGCAGTCAGATCGGTTAATTTCATAACGATGCCTATGGGAAAAAGGGCCATGTTGCGACGGATTTCATCACTCATTTTGCTTCCCCTTCCTAGCAAATCAAATCATTTCATTTTGTTATGTTCAAATTCTAACTGATAGCAGATTATCTGTCAACACATGTTAGGAAATCTGACATTACTTTTTTACAACAAGAAAAAAGCATGCCCTCGACGATCTCTTGACTACCTTATTTGCGGTAGAACAGCGAGACGATCTGAGAACATGCTCCCTTGTGATTCATTTCTTATTCATTTGAATTACTGCTCAATCCCATACATTTTCACATATTCCTCCAAAATTTGCTTTGCAATCACTCCAGACATATCAGCACCATGCCCCCCACCTGGTACAACGACTGCAAATGCAATCTGTGGATTTTTAACAGGTGCATATCCGACAATTAGCGCATTGTCTGCGTTCCCTCCCGTTTGCGCTGTACCCGTTTTAGCTGCCACAGGAAACGGAAACCCCTTGAAGTTACGATACGCTGTCCCATTCGGCTTTGTTACCTTTGCCATACCTTCCTGCACTACCTTTATCCACTTGGCATCAATATCGACCTTATTTAGAACATATGGCTCCACTTTGGTCAATGTTATTCGTTCTGCTGGATTACTTGCTCCCTTCCGAATCTCTTTGACTAAATGAGGTTTGATTCGATAACCCCCATTTGCGATTGTACTGACATACTGACAAAGCTGCATAGGTGTAAAGCTATTGTATTGACCGATAAATGCATCTACTAAATTCCCTAAATACTTGTCGTTTGCCAGGTACCCTGTCTTCTCACCCGGAAGATCAATTCCCGTTTTTACACCTAGCCCGAATTGGCTGTTATAGTAATCTAACACATTAAATTGTTCGCTATAATGCTTGCCTTCACGATTCCCCTTTCTTGCTAAACGAAGCCCCATCTCATACATATAAGTATTATTAGATACCTGTAAGGCCCTTCTTGCATCTACTGCACCATGTCCAGAGCGTAACCAGTTATTTTTGAAGCGATTTCCAACAAAGAGACCACCTCTGTCCATGATCGTCTCAGAAGGAGTAACCAGCCCCTCCTGCAAGGCAAGCATCACGGATATAGGCTTTACGGTCGAGCCTGGCGCATAGGCTCCTCGAGTAATTTTATTATCTTCATAAGGCCAGATATCAGTTTTATACACTTTACGAAATGTTTCTCGATCATAATACAAATTCAAATCATAATCAGGATAATTTGCCAAAGCTAATATTTCCCCCGTATCAGGAGCCATCACCACCGCATGCCCAACTTTCAGATTTTTCTGCGAAAGGTTTTTATACAGGATTTCCTCTACTTTATCTTGAAATCTCCAGTCCAAAGTAAGAATAAGATCATTACCAGGCTCTGCAACACGCTTTATGGTTTCGTTGACAAATTCTGAATTCCGATTTACCTGTACAGTCATGGCGCCAGTTTTCCCCCGTAGCTGCGACTCGTAATAATTTTCTAAGCCAGCTACACCAACCAATTCATTCCCAGAATATTGTTTGGACTTATACTCCTTCACAAAGCGAGGATCAATGGAGTTTATATACCCCAAAATATGTGTCGCAAGTGGCCCTCCGTTTGCATCAGTCTTTACTTTTCTAAGCGGCTCCACCTCTACATAAACACCAGGCAATCGGGCTAATCGCTCCTCAATCCGAGCATCTTCAGCCCCTGTAATATTTCGCTTGATCTGTCTTGGCATGAAGGCTGGGACACCCATGCCTACCATCCGCTCTAAAACAAGTAATTTTCGCCAAGTCTGCTCACGTTGTATCTCAGACAGACCTAGGTTTACATCTAAGAAAAAGAAGCGTGCATTTTCAATTAGCTTTCGATCGCTTTGCTTCGTAACAGGTGTTGCACGTAAAATCTCAATGGAGCTTTTTATTTTGCGAACAAGATCATCTGATTGTTTTTTCTCCAAATGATAAGGAAACGGAATCTGCTGTTGCAGAAGTTCGCCAAGTAGTACCCGATCATTTGCCCCTTGCTCATACGATAAGGCCTTTCCTGTTTTTTTTCGCAACAGCTCAAGAGCCTGAGCGCGTTCTGCATCGGCAAAGGCATATTTGATTGGTATATGCACTTCTTTTGCTAGGCGGAGTAACTCTACGGATTGTAATAGTTCCATTTTCTCTGGTGAAGGCAATGCATCTAATTTTGTCTGTATTTGCGTTCGCAGTCTCTGACGTTCCTCAAAAGACAATATGATGGGAAAGCTAGCTTGTAGCTGAATTCCTAAGTCAGCCAGCTTCTTATCATCACCTCGCTCTTCTTGAATCCAATCAAGCAAGGTAGCCAATTCCTCCGCTACTCTCTCCTTGTTTATTTTTTCTTCTGGTCTATCCATAAATTTAACAGTGAAAACAGGTTTATTATCCACTAGGACTACTCCATTGCGATCTAAAATATGACCTCTTGGAGCAGGAATTGGAAGTTCTTTGAGGCTGTATTTTTCTAATTCTTGCGCAAATAGCTCTCCTTGAACAACTTGAACATATGCTAGCCGTAAAATGACAACTACAAAACAGATAAAAACAGCTAAAAACATAATATTTACACGGAATACTATTTCCGGGTCTTTTTTTCGCTGCTGCTCTGATTCAATTTGCATGATTTCACCGCATCCCTTGTCATATATCCCTTTCTTATAAATATACCAGAACATTCCATATATTCCATTAGATAATATGGTTGAAAAATTTGTACGTCCTGCTCGTTTTCACTTTTACTCCATATCAAAAAGACAGCTATAAATGTTGGACATTCATAGCTGTCTGCATAATTTCATTATATTTATCGTTACATGTTATAAATCAAGCAGCCCTTTTGCAATCATGCCATCTAAAGCTGTTAAAATACCCACTTTTACATGCGAGTACGTAAGCCCTCCCTGCACAAAGCCCAAATAAGGCGCACGTAGAGGACCATCAGCAGAAAACTCAATGCTAGCCCCTTGAATAAAGGTGCCCGCTGCCATGATAACCTCATCCGCATAGCCTGGCATTGGACTAGGGTAAGGTGTTACATGCGAATCGACAGGAGCCGCCTTCTGTATACCTTGGCAGAAGGTTATTAATCGTTGTGCACTTCCAAATTCTACAGACTGAATTAAATCAGTTCGTGGTTCATGCCACAACGGATCAGTACGGAAACCCAGTTTTTCCAGCATGGCAGACGAGAAAATCGCCCCTTTCAACGCTTCGCCTACTACATGCGGAGCTAAGAAGAACCCTTGGAACATCTCCAATAAAGAGTATAATGACGCTCCGCCTTCCGCTCCGATTCCTGGAGCTGCCATACGATAAGACGCCATTGTAACCAAATCCTCGCGTCCTACAATATAGCCACCTGTTTTAACCAAGCCGCCACCTGGATTTTTAATCAGTGAACCAGCCATAATATCAGCGCCGACCTGTAGCGGTTCTTTTTCCTCTGTAAATTCCCCATAGCAATTATCCACGAACACATATAATTCAGGGCGTATTTCCTTCACAAAAGAAATCATTTCCTCTAGCTTAGCAATCGTAAACGACGGGCGATCCGCATAGCCACGCGAACGCTGAATCCCAATCACTTTCGTTTCGGGACGAATCGCTGTTCTTACAGCATGAAAGTCAATGCTTCCATCCTCTAATAATGGTACATAGTCGTAACTAATCCCATAATCCTTCAATGAGCCTTGACCTTCTCCACGCACTCCTACCACTTCTTCTAGCGTATCGTATGGTTTGCCCGTTATATATAACAAGTGATCTCCTGGGCGCAGCATTCCAAATAAACTAATTGCAATCGCATGCGTTCCAGATATAATATGCGGCCGTACGAGAGCCGCTTCTCCACCAAACACTTCTGCGTAAATAGATTCTAGTGTTGCTCGACCACTATCATCATACCCGTAGCCAGTAGATGGTGAAAAATGAAATTCATTCACTTCATGCTTTTGAAATGAGCGCAATACTTTTAATTGATTATAATCAACCAAGCGGGATACTTCCTGATGTCGCTTGGCAATCATCTCTTCTACCTCTTCCACAAGCGGACGTAATTGCGCCCCGTGCGTAAACAGTTGAAACATGTTCTTTCTCTCACCTTTCTCTTACCATTCCTCTTCGTTGATTGCTGGTGGGTTTACCATATATGGAATCAAGCGCCCATACATTGGTTCATCTGGCTTAATACGTATCGTAATATGATAAGCGGTGCCATCCTCGGAGAATTCCTGCTCCATTTCTAGTCCAGCTCGATGCATCATGGAGATTACATCCCCACGCTCCATCGGAATAATCAGATCGACACTTTCATATCCCGTCAATACAATTCCTTCGACTCTATTTAATAAACGCTGCAAATCCTGCTCAGACAATGCTGATATCTGAATCGAATCTTCAAGGTGCGGCAAATACTTGTCAATATCAAGCAGATCAGCCTTATTATATACCACTAATCGAGGGATGCCTTCAGCTTCTAAATCCTTTAAGACCTGATCTACAACCTCCATATGAACTTCAAAATCAGGATGGGAGCAGTCGATCACATGTAAGATTAAATCTGACTCTAGAACCCCTTCTAATGTGGATCGAAAAGCTGCAATCAAAGCAGTCGGCAGGTCTTGAATAAAACCAACTGTATCCGTCAACAGTACTTCTTTTCCACTAGGAAGAACCAACTGACGTGTGGTTGGATCAAGCGTAGCAAATAATTTATCCTCTTGCAATGTATCTGCTTTTGTTAAATTATTTAATAAGGTAGATTTGCCTGCATTCGTATAACCAACCAGCGCGATTTGGTAAACATGGTTTTTCTTCCTCCGCTCACGATGAAGCTGTCTTGTCCGCACAATATCATCTAGCTGTTGCTTTAATTCACTAATTCGACGACGAATGTGACGGCGGTCTGTTTCCAATTTTGTCTCACCAGGTCCACGTGTTCCAATACCGCCACCTAATCGGGACATCTGATTTCCTTGCCCGGCAAGTCTGGGCAGTAAATAGCTATATTGTGCTAGCTCTACTTGAATCTTACCTTCACGCGAATTAGCTCTACTCGCGAAAATATCCAATATCAATTGTGTGCGGTCAATTACTCGACACTCAAATAACGCTTCCAAATTACGATTTTGGCTAGCAGATAATTCATCATTAAAGATGACAACATCTACATCCAGACTTACTGCTAATTCCGCAATCTCTTGAATTTTACCCGTTCCTAGATACCAAGCTGAATCGACACGCTCGCGATTTTGGGTAATAACTTCTAGCACTTCAACACCGGCCGTCCGCGCTAGCTCTCCCAGCTCCTCTAGGGATAACCGCATCCGTTCCTCATCTCTCTGATCTAATAGACAACCAACTACTATAGCTGTTTGTTGTTTATTCCATTCACTCATATATGTAACCTTCCTTCCCACGTCCCCAGACGAAAAGAACGGCATCCGTTCGCATGTCTAGCAAACGTATGCCCTAATTCATTCTTTTACTAGCTAGTAATCAATATACCTTCTTTTTTACCCATTTGTCATCCTTTTCATCCTTCACCCGTTAAATCTAGAGAGAGGCTAGCTTTGTTCTCCAGATTTAAAAAACACATGTTACGTCCTTTAAACGTCAGGCTTTCAGTTCAAAAAAGGATTGCTTACCTGTAAGTCCTCTGCTCGTATGCTCATTAATTCTTCCTTGCTTGGGTTAGAACTCTTTAACAACCGCATAGCTTGTGCCCGAATAGCCTTCTCCAGCATATTCCGTATGTAACGAGCATTGCTAAATGACTCCAAAAAAGGGTCGGATAGCAGGTGGATCAGATGCTGCTTCATTTTTTCTTTTGCCGTAGAGGTAAGCACATATTGTTTTTGCTCGACCATGATCGCCGCAATTTCCATCAGCTCATCTACCTCATAATCCGTAAAGTGAATCTGAATGGGAAAGCGCGAGGGCAGGCCTGGATTGATCTGCAAAAACTCATCCATCTCCTCTGTGTACCCGGCCAAAATGCAAATAAATTCGTTTTTGTGATCTTCCATTGCCTTCGTTAGACAATCTACTGCTTCTTTGCCAAAATCCTTTTCTCCTCCGCGCGCTAACGAATAAGCCTCATCCACAAACAAGATTCCGCCCAAAGCCTTTTTAATTAAATCTCGTGTTTTCTGCGCTGTATGTCCAATGAACTCCCCCACTAGATCGGCTCGTTCCACCTCAATTAAATGGCCCTTGCTTAAAATCCCCATCTCTTTGAGCACCTTCCCAAAAATCCGGGCCACCGTAGTCTTTCCCGTTCCTGGACTACCTTTAAACACCATATGATATACCTGTTGTTCTGTCTTTAATTGATGCTTTGCGCGTTCACGGTTCGTTCTAAGGAGGGCATAAATCTCGTACATGACAAGCTTTGCCTCATCTAGTCCAATCATTTTTTCCAGTTCATTAATAACAGATTTGATTTGATCATTTGCAGTAGATCGTACCGTGTCTGCTAACGGCTCTGGTTCCTTTAGCGGCTGTACAACCGGATGATGAAACACAAATTGAATTCGATGTGGTGACTCCGGTGATTCTGTAACGACCGTTTTGGTCATAGTCGCAGCCTGTTTCATGTCCCATCACCTGCCTTCCATAATCGTCTCTACAGTATACGCAGCATACTTTGAAATCCTGTACAGAAAATCCAAAATAAATAGCTTGATTTATAAAAAA
>NZ_LSSO01000198.1:0-56338 GCF_001645205.1 Brevibacillus sp. SKDU10
GCCGGAGCCAGCACCAAACCCAAGCGAGCCGCAACAGCCGGAACCAGCATCTGAACAGTATCAGGAAATGCCCCAAGTATCTGCAACAGCCGAGAAGCCAATCCCATCTGTAGAGGGACCTGATCCAATAGAGAGCCAGGAGCGCCCAGCAGATATTCCAGACCCAGCAAACACAGACAAGGAATTACTCCCGACACCATGATCTATTCATAATGAGGAAACCACAACTCTATAAGAAAAAGGTGTTAAGGATGGAAACGATAAAACTAAAAACAAAAGAAAATGATGCCGCACCTAACCAACCTAAAAAGTCAATCCAATCTGAGCTTCTTAGTTGGCTACGTTTTTTCCTGATATTGGCAGTCGTTTACTTTCTTATGATAAATAGTATTGGTCTGACAAGGGTGGTTGGTCATTCGATGGACCCTACCATGCAGGATGGAAGTATTGTACTGTTAAATAAAATCCCTACTCATTTTACAAAGCCAGCCTTAGGTGATGTAGTAGTTATTCACGAGGAAGCGAAGGGATATGAAATCATCAAAAGAATCATTGGCTTGCCTGGTGATACGGTGAAAATTGAAAAAGGAGTCGTCTATGTAAATGATAGTCCACTCCCAGAACTATATACGCAAGGTGTATCAGAGGATATGGCTCCCCTAACAATTCTTCAGGATCACATGTTTGTATTAGGAGATAATCGAACATTGGGTGAAAGTATGGATAGCCGTGATCCTAGCATTGGTCAAATCCCTATTACAGACATTAAGGGATACGTTTCCTTATCGCTATTTCCCTTTTATCGAGTAGCTAAGCCTTTAGAAGTGTAAAAGAATATGACACAATCCAGCCTTCGACGTAAGGCTGGATTTTTGTTTTCTTGAAACATATTCGTAGCTAGAGGTAGCTATACTAAGAAGGGCTAGTCCCTGCCCTGACACAATAGATGTTTACTTGTTAAAAAACCTCCTGCATGACCCGTTTTTTTTTTATAAATCAGATATGAGCCAATCGGCGGAAATCAAGCATTATTTATTGATTTATTGAAAAGAACGCTAGTGCTAGACATAGTTTATTCACAAATAAATACTAGCTACAAATTCGACAAAAATTCGCCCTGCATTGTTCACAACATAACGATAGTTTTTAATATATAAGTTGAATATGTGTGATAAAATTCACACTGAAAGAGAACGATTTATGGTATGAGGGGGGAGTATGATTGGAACTGGATAGCACTATGCTGGCTCGAATACTAACATCCGTGACATTGGGGTTTCATATTATTTTTGCTTCAATGGGTGTCGGTATTCCTTTGGTTATCTCTATTGCCGAGTTTATTGGGATTCGAAAAAAAGACAAAGCTTATCTATTAATGGCGCGGCGTTGGACACGAGGTTTTACTGTGACAGTAGCAGTGGGGGTCGTGACAGGAACCTGTATCGGTCTTCAATTAAGTCTCTTGTGGCCGTCATTTATGAAATTGGCGGGAGAAGTAATAGCGTTACCGCTGTTTTTAGAAACGTTTATGTTCTTCTTTGAAGCAATTTTCTTAGGCATTTATATTTATACATGGGACCGATTTAAAAATCCTTATCTTCATTGGCTGATCTCTATTCCAGTGATAATTGGTTCCACTGGTTCTGCTTTCTTTATTATGACAGTGAATGCTTTTATGAATACGCCGCAGGGCTTTACCCTCGTAGATGGAGTTTTACGTGATATTCAACCGATGGTAGCGATGTTTAATCCGGCTACTCCTTCAAAAGTGGGGCATATGGTCTTTGCTGCGTATGCCACTAGTGCGTATGTGATGGCTGCGATCGCTGCCCTAAGCATTTTGAAGGGGAAAACACATTCCTATCACAAAAAGGCACTTAACCTGTCGCTGACGCTTGCGTTTATCTTTTCAATGGGAACGGCTATGTGGGGAGATATTGCTGGTAAGTTCTTAGCGGAGTATCAGCCTGCGAAGCTAGCAGCAGCGGAGTGGCATTTTGAAACCACTGACAAGGCCGAATTTGTTTTTGGTGGTATTTTGGATAAAGAAAAGCAAGAGGTTAAATATGCGATTAAGGTGCCTTATGCTCTTAGCATTTTAGCAACTAACTCTCCAAATGGCGTAGTAGTAGGGTTAAATGACATTCCTCGCGATGAATGGCCTCCGCTGTTTATTCATTATTTGTTTGACAGCATGGCAGCTATAGGCGGATATATGGCATTGATTCCAGTGCTTTACTTCTTGATTGTCAAGGTACGGAAGCGGGTGCCTCCTAAATGGATTCTGTGGGCTTCTGCTCTTGGGGCTCCACTTGGATTTTTAGCAATTGAATTTGGCTGGATGTTTGCGGAGATTGGCAGACAACCTTGGATATTAAATGGTTATTTACGAACGATGCATGCAGCGACAACGGCAAATAATGTTGGAGAAATGCTGATTCTTTTCTGCCTGCTGTACGCCTTTCTGGGAACGGTGTGCGCCCTTGTTCTTAAACGGATGTTTAAAGATAAACCAGTCGAATTGGAACTGGAAAAATAAGACGGGGAGGTAGAAATACATGACGCTTGCATTGCTTGGGATAACCATTCTGTGGATTTTCCTGTATGGTTATCTAATCGTTGCTTCCATTGACTTTGGAGCGGGATTCTTTGCTTACTATTCTAGACGCCGCAAGAAGGACCACATCGTAAACGGAATTATTCAGCGCTATCTGTCCCCTGTCTGGGAAGTTACAAATGTGTTTCTGATCTTCTTTATTGTAGGGATTGTCGGTTTCTTCCCGGACACGGCTTACTATTATGGCACAGCGTTGCTAATTCCCGGCAGTTTAGCTTTAGTGCTGTTGTCTTTACGCGGTTCTTTCTATGCTTTTGCGCATTACGGGGCTAGGGACAGTACCGTTTATTATGGAATTTATGGAATTACGGGTCTGTTGCTTCCTGCTGCTTTATCTACCGTTCTAGTAGCATCGGAGGGTGGATTTATTGTAGAAGAGGGCAGGAAAATTCATCTATTAATGGGCAAAATGCTGGCGACTCCTTACACCTATGCGGTTATATTTCTTGCTTTAGTCAGCGTATTATTTATTAGCGCAACCTTTTTGACCTTTTACGCTAATAAAGCAGGAGACAAGGGCGCGACCAAGCTGTTACACTCCTATGCAATGATTTGGTCCCTTCCAACTATTATTGCCAGCTTGCTTGTGTTTTGGACCATTCAAATTCATAATCCAGAGCATTATGCCAAAATGGTGGAAAACGGATGGTTTTTCGTTGTTTCTTTTGTTTCGTTTCTGATAGCCTTCTTTTTATTGTATAAACGACGCGCGTATGGGTGGGCGTTTATTGCGGTCATGCTCCAGTTTTTCTTTGCTTTCTTTGGATATGGCAAAGCGCATTTACCTTACTTGTTGTATCCCTACATCACAATTAACGATAGCATTAACAGTCCAGAGATGGGGAGGGCGCTAGTCATTGGGTTCATAGCCGGGCTATGTTTATTAGTTCCTTCGCTCATTTTGTTGATGAGGCTCTTCTTATTTGATGCTAAATACGTCAAAGGTGATAAGAAAAACTAGTAATTTGTTAACAAATTTTGACAAGAGAAGTACTCCAGCAGTTTGGGGCTGCTTCTCTTTTTTTTCTGTAGGAGACATATGATATATTTGAATTATCGTAAAATGAGGAGGATATTATTAATGAATAATTTCGTAAGGGAAGTTACACCTGAAGAGGTGTTGACGAAATTAATGGAGAAGGCTGCTATTCAAATTATTGATGTGCGAGAGCCAGAAGAGTGGGTGGCTGGTCACATTGAAGAAGCGATCCTAATTCCCTTAAATGATGTTCCAGCATCTCTGGACCGATTTGATACTTCCAAAGAAATCATCATGGTATGCCGCAGTGGAGCAAGAAGCTACCATGCTTGCGAGTTTTTAAAGCATAATGGAATTGAAGCAGTCAATATGGAGGGCGGCATGCTCGCTTGGCCAGGAGAGATTGCTCGCTAAAATAAAGTGGGGGAGTAACATGCCGAAACAACAGATAAATTGGTTGGGCTGGCTAGGAGCAATGTTTCTGTTACTCGTCGTAACCGGTTGTGGTGGCAGCGATAAGAAGGAAGGGACCATCGAATTGCAAGCCACCCAAGATGGTTATCAGGCGAAGCTGGAAATAAAGCCGGGAATAGCTGGAGTTAATACGTATACAGTCACGATTACCAATGACAAAGCACAGGCAACAGCAGGGCAAGGAGCTGTGCTGCATTTTGAAATGCCTAACATGGATACCCATGGTAAAAGTGAAAAGGAGCTAAAGAAGCAAAAGGAAGCAAACTGGCAAGAATCCGGCCCGCATATTATGATGCCTGGTGAATGGCAGAGCATGCTGGAGTGGAAAGATGATCAAGGCAAAGTACACACGTTTCTATACAACTACGAGATAAAAGAGTAGGGGGATAAAAATGGAGGATGTAACAGCAGGGAGCCTCTATCGAAAGTGGTTGCCCATCTTTGGAGTCATTATTATTCTGATTGCTGTAGGCAGTGTTTTGTACAAAAGCTATTTTTCAACGGCTGATATGCCAATTATTAAGAAAGTTCAAGATTTTACACTGGAGCGGATGGATGGGCAGAATGTCAAGCTTTCCGATTCCAATGGTAAAGTCCGTCTCATCTCATTCATTTTTTTGCGTTGTCCCGATGTATGTCCGCTAACCACACAGCATATGGTGGATTTACAGAATGAATTAAAAGAAGCTGGGATGTATGGAAAAGACATAGAATTCATTTCTGTCACTTTTGATTATGAAAACGATACTCCTGAAGCCTTGCAGAAATATGCGAAAGCAGTTCAAGCGGATCCTAGCGGCTGGCAATTCCTACGTGGTCCAGATGATATTATGAAGCCAATATTAAATGATTTTTGGATTGGTGCAGAGAAGCAAAAGGATGGCCTCTATGTACATACTATGAAGACATTCCTTTTAGATAAAAATCAAAATATTCGTCAGATATACGGTATGGCGGATGATATGGACAAAGAAAAGATTTTGCGTGAAATGAAAAAACTAGTCAAAGAGTAAGAGGCTTTGTAACGGTTGAGGTAGGTCTACTATTTCAATTTCTTGAAAATAACTAGATAAACAATTGAGAAGGCTGCCAAAAGGAATGGCAGCTTTTTTCTTACCCAAAAATCCGCTTCTTTAAACCCTCCTACATGAAACCTTAACAATCCTTAACACTCCTTTTACGTTACGTTCATTCTAGCTTTAAGCTCGGGATGTAGGATGAGAGTGTATAAGAAATCAAATGATTTGAAGGTGACGAGGGGGATTTCCTTTGAAAAAGATTTCATCCATTTTTATGGCAGGTATGCTATCTGTAGGGTTATTGTTAACTGGCTGTGGAGCAGGAGGCACTTCTAATGCGACAGCACCGGCTACACCAGCACCAGCTACAACCGAAACGAAAACAGATACAAATACAGCCAGCAGCGGTTCGATTACAGCTGTAGGTTCCACAGCCATGCAGCCGTTAGTAGAGCAGGCAGCTAAGAAATTTATGGAAAAAAATCAGCAAGTGCAAATTCAAGTGCAAGGTGGAGGTAGTGGCACAGGCTTAAGCCAGGTGGCCAATGGTGCAGCTACTATCGGTAACTCTGATATTTTTGCAGAAGAAAAGAAAGGCATTCCTGCTGACCAATTAGTAGATCACAAAATTGCTGTAGTAGGTATGGCAGCCGTGATTCATCCTAAGGCAGGTGTAGATAATCTAACAAAGCAACAATTAATTGATATTTTCACAGGTAAAGTAACCAACTGGAAGGAAGTGGGCGGAGCAGACCAAAAGATTACATTGGTCAACCGTCCGAAGAACTCTGGTACTCGTGCTACATTCGTGCAATACGCTCTGGATGGTGCAGAGGAGGCTGAAGGAATCACGGAGGATTCTTCCGGCACGGTTCGCAAAATTATCGCAGAAACTCCGGGAGCAATCGGTTACCTTGGCACTTCCTATCTCAATGATACGGTAAAAGCAGTAAAACTAGATGGTGTAGAAGCTACGACAGAAAACATCGTAACAAATAAATATAAAGTGTGGGCTTATCAGCACATGTATACAAAAGGTGAGCCAACAGGCGCGCAGAAAGAATTCTTAGATTTCATGACAAGTGACGAAGTACAAACAGGAATCGTACAAGAGCTGAAATATATCCCAGCATCCGCCATGAAGGTGGAAAGAACAGCTAAGGGTGAGATTACACAAAAATAGAGAAACGTGTAGCTCAAAAAAAGGTGAACGAAATAAAGGGGGAGCGTTTAGTGAGCGCTGAACAAAGAACAACACTGTTACAGCAGGGAACAACAGTAAGAGCGGGGCAAATGAGAAACTCCGCTACTGCCAAAAAACTTTCCGATCGGTTCCATATCAATAAAAAACATGCATGGGAAGAAAAAGCAGGGAAGCTAATTACAGCTGTCTGTGCGGGATTGTTAGGCCTTCTAACGCTCTCCATCCTCTATTTTATTGCTTCACGCGGCCTCGCTACCTTTATGGTGGACGGGGTTAGCGTGTCGCAATTTTTTACCGGTACAAAATGGGACCCAGAAGCAGAGCCCGGCCAATTTGGGGCAGTAGCTTTTATACTAGGTTCCTTTGGGGTAACTCTGATTGCAACATTAATTGCAGCCCCGCTAGGCATTGGAGCGGCTGTGTATATGACAGAGATTGCGCCAAGATTTGGCCAAAAAGTATTGAAGCCAGTCATGGAGCTGTTAGTTGGCATTCCATCGGTGGTATACGGCTATGTAGGTCTTACCTTGCTTGTTCCGTTTCTTCGCAGTCAATTTGATATTTTAGGATTTAGTTTACTTGCAGGGGGAATTGTCCTAGCAGTTATGATCCTGCCGACTGTGACCAGCGTTGCCGCTGATGCAATCGCAACTGTGCCACAGGAATTACGCAATGCCTCGCTTGCATTAGGTGCCACTCGCTGGCAAACAATTCGCCATGTTGTGCTATATACGGCACGGTCTGGCTGCCTGACAGGTGTTGTTCTTGGTATGGCTCGGGCCTTCGGTGAGGCGCTAGCTGTCCAAATGGTTATTGGAAATACGCTGAAGCTGCCTGGAGGTTTATTCGATCCGTCGATTACACTGACAAGTGGCATCACATTAAATATGGGAAATACGATCCCAGGTACTCCTTATCATAATGCGCTTTGGTCCATGTGTTTGGTTTTGTTGGCTATGTCCCTATTATTTATCCTAGTGGTTCGCTTAATCGGTAGAAAGAAGGGGGCCAAATAATGACTAACAAGCAAAAGGATAAACTCGCCACCCTTTTACTTACTGGAATTGCTGTTCTCTTAATTGCTATGTTGATCGGTCTTTTGGGTTTTGTGATCAGCAAGGGGGCAGCAAAACTAAATTGGGATTTTATCACTTCCCCGCCTGACATGCTAAACGCAGGTGGAGGAATTGGTCCTCAGCTATTTAACTCGCTGTATTTATTGGTTTTAACGATGTGCTTCGCTGTTCCTATTGGGCTTGGCGCAGGAATTTATTTGGCTGAATATGCGCCAGACCGCAAGTGGGTGCATATGATTCGCATGTCTATTGAGGTGCTGTCTTCGCTACCGTCCATCGTTGTAGGTCTGTTTGGGCTGTTACTGTTTGTAAGCATGACAGGCTGGGGATATTCATTGATCTCTGGGGCGTTGGCTCTGACTGTATTTAATCTGCCGTTAATCGTTCGGATTACAGAGGATGCCCTGCGTTCTGTCCCGCATGATCAGAAGGAAGCTAGCTATGCATTAGGTGTAACAAAATGGAAAACAATTGTTTCGGTTCTATTACCTGCTGCGTTGCCCGGCTTGGTTACGGGATTTGTACTTGCTTCAGGTCGTGTATTTGGAGAAGCGGCAGCACTACTGTTTACAGCGGGTATGACCTCTCCTGATATTCAATTTCATAATTTGGATCTAAGTAGCCCATCTTCCCCATGGAATGTATTTCGTCCAGCAGAGTCACTAGCTGTACACATCTGGAAAATTAATGCGGAGGGTCTCGTTGCAGATGCCCGAGAAATTGCGGATGGAGCGGCGGCTATTCTGGTGATCGCAGTTCTTCTGTTTAATGGTGGGGCACGTTGGTTTGGTCGTTGGTTGCACAAGCGTTTGACCAAAATTGCCGCCTAAGGAAAAGGGGAATCAATCATGCCAATAACAATGGCCCAAACAAAAGCTATTATTGAAGCGGAGAGCTTGTCCGTTTTTTATGGCGATAAGCATGCTGTAAAAAATATTCATATCCAAATGGAACGCAATACCGTAACAGCCTTAATCGGTCCGTCCGGCTGTGGGAAATCTAGCTTTCTACGCACGATTAATCGCATGAACGAAGAGATTAGAGGCTGTCGTGTGACAGGGAGACTTTTGCTAGATGGAGCGAATATCTATGAGCCTTCTGTAAAAAAAGAGGGATTGCGTCAATCGGTCGGAATGCTGTTTCAACGTGCTAATCCCTTTCAAAAATCCATCTATGAAAACATTGCATTTGCACCGCGCTATCACGGGACTGCTAATAAAGCTGAATTAAACGATATAGTGGAAGAAAGTTTACGAAAGGCTGCCTTATGGGACGAAGTGAAGGATCGGCTGAATGATTCCGCTCTAGCTCTGTCAGGGGGTCAACAGCAACGGCTGTGCTTAGCACGTGCAATCGCAATGAAGCCGGGAATCCTGCTTTTAGATGAACCTTGTTCAGCGTTGGACCCAATTTCTACCTCGAAGATTGAAGAGCTCATCATCCAATTGAAACACGATTATACGATTGTCATTGTGACTCATAATATGCACCAGGCTGTACGAGTAGCAGATGAGACGGCTTTCTTTCTCATGGGAGAGCTAGTGGAGAAAGCCTCCACTGACAAATTATTCAATAACCCTAAGAGAGCAGAGACAGAAGATTATCTGAGCGGCCGTTTTGGGTAAGAATAAGGTGACACAACAGTAAAAACCAGCATGGCTTTAAGTCATTGCTGGTTTTTTTATATAACGGGAAAACATAACGATATAGACTACTTGTATGAGTGCAAATCAATCTTTCATGCGTTTAGGCATGGTAAAGACCTGTTTTCGCGGATTCTTGCTTTTTTTAGTCTGTTTTATAGTCGAAATGAGTATACTAATTTTTTAGTGGAAGAAAAGTGAAAGTGTGAAAGCCTTGGGAGAATACAACTATCCATATGAAAATTATGTTACTATAAAGGCAGAGTGCATAGAACGGCCCACATCGTATTTGTAGGAGGTATTTTTTTGAGTGAGGTTAAAATTTTTGGTTTAGGTGGTCTGGGGGAAATTGGTAAAAATATGTATTGCGTAGAGTACGAGGATGAGATTATCATCATCGACTGTGGCGTAAAGTTTCCTGAGACTGAAATGTTTGGGATAGATTTGGTGATACCAGATGTTTCCTACCTAATTGAAAACCAGCATAAGATCAAGGCTATGGTACTTACTCATGGACATGAAGACCATATTGGTGCTATTCCCTATGTGTTAAAACAAATCCAGACAACGATTTATGGCGGACGCCTGACACTTGGTTTAGTAAAGGCTAAGCTTGAAGAGCACCGTATGCAAAATGACGTAAAGATGGTACCTGTGTTTGAAGATACGATATTGCCATTTGAAAATCTCTCTGTTTCTTTCTTCCGTACTAATCATAGTATTCCTGATTCGTTTGGCATTGCGATTGAAACTCCAGAAGGAACAGTGGTTCATACAGGGGATTTTAAATTTGACCTGACACCGGTAGGACGTCCTACAGAGTTTGGAAAAATTGCCCGCATCGGAAAAAATGGTGTACTAGCTTTGATGTCTGATAGCACCAACAGTGAACGCCCAGGCTTTACAATGTCAGAGCGTACGGTTGGCGATAGCATTATGGATGTCGTTAGCAAAGCGCGAGGTCGTATCATCCTGGCAACCTTTGCTTCTAATGTGCACCGTTTGCAACAGGTTGTAGATGCCGCAGTGGCGGATGACAGGAAGATTGCTGTTATCGGTCGAAGCATGGAAAAAGCCTTCATGATTGGCCAGGAGCTAGGCTATATCCAAATGCCTGAAGGATGTCAAATTGACATTAAAAACATTGATAATTACTCTGATAACAAGGTATTAATTATTTGTACTGGTAGTCAGGGAGAACCGATGGCAGCGCTAACGCGTATTGCGTCTGGTTCACACCGTTCCGTTCAGATCTATCCAGACGATACAGTAATTATCTCTGCATCGCCGATTCCAGGAAATACAGTTAATGTAAGTCGCATTATTGATAAGCTATACCGTGCTGGAGCTAACGTAGTACAAAACACAGCGTTTGATATTCATGCTTCTGGTCATGGTAGTAGTGAAGAATTGCGTCTTATGCTGAGCTTTTTGCGTCCTACATACTTTATTCCAATCCATGGAGAGTATCGGATGTTAAAACAGCACGGTAGATTAGCTGAACAGGTGGGTGTAGAGTCTGATAACATCTTTATTATTGATAATGGCGATGTAGTTTCTTGCACCAGAGAATCAGCGCGTGTGACAAGCAAGGTTACAGCAGGTATCGTGCTTATTGATGGCAGCGGTATTGGTGATGTTGGTAATATCGTATTGCGCGATCGTAAGCATCTTGCCGAGGATGGATTAATGGTTGTTGTCGTTAGCATCGATATGAAACAATTTAAGCTTCTGACTGGTCCAGATATCGTAAGTCGCGGTTTTGTCTATGTGAGGGGTTCCGAATCGCTGATCCAGGAAGCTACTGCTTTAGTCAAACAGAAGCTATTGGAAGCATTAGATCGCAAAGTGAGAGAGTGGTCTGAATTGAAATCTCAGATTAACCAGGTATTAAAGCCGTTCATCTTTGAAAAAACGGGACGCAACCCGATGATTCTTACCATTGTAATGGAAGTGTAATAAATGTAGATCCGCTGTACTCGATTGATACGAGAACAGGTATAATAGAAGAAATGTATGTAAAGGAGAGTTGAACGATTATGATGTCTTATGAAGCATATATGAGCCAAGTTATACAACCAATGCGAGATGAGTTAACACATGCTGGGTTTGAAGAACTTCGCACAGCAGAAGAAGTAGAAGCAACCTTCTCGAACCTAAAAGGAACTGCATTGGTAGTGGTTAACTCTGTATGCGGCTGTGCAGCAGGATTGGCTCGTCCCGCAGCTATCTATTCGACTCGCCATGAAGCTAAGCCAGACCATTTCTACACAGTTTTTGCTGGCCAAGATAAAGAAGCAACTGCGAAAGCACGCGAGTATTTTGAAGGATACCCACCTTCTTCTCCATCCTACGCACTATTGAAGGATGGTAAGCTGGTAGCGATGGTTGAACGCCACCAAATTGAAGGCAATGAGCTTGAATCCATTGCGCAGCTCCTAACTGATGCTTTTGATCAACATTGCAAATAGATAGCAGGGAATTAGAACGTCCATTCCATAATAGGAATGGGCGTTTTTTTTCTGAACATCCTGGTTGTACAGGGGATGCAAGATAATAAGACACAATGGCCTAGAAAGCGAGCAGTGGTGCATAGACAAGGGTAAAAATACTTTAGGCACTAAAGTAACCGGCCCCCCGCTATCTTTCATATGATGGGATGAAAGAAGAGGTGGATATAGATATGGGGCTAGTGTCGTTATTGCTGATTTGTTTAGCAATCAGCTTGGATGGTTTTGGCGTTGGGATGTCATATGGCTTACGTAAAATGAAAATGCCGTTTCTTTCGTTTATGGTAATTGGTCTGTGTTCCTTTACCGTCATCTTTGCTTCTATGACAATAGGACAATGGCTTCAATATTGGGTAACTTCAGAACTTAGTTCTAAAATTGGAGCAACCGTGCTTATTCTGATAGGTGGTTTAACCTTTTGGAAAATGATGGTTGGCAAACAGAAGCAGTCAGATATCCTACCCGTAAAGGAGAAGGCAACATATCGGGAATTTCGCTGGACAATAAGAATGTTTGGTTTAATGATACACATTTTACGCGATCCTGCCAGAGCGGATACAGATCATTCGGGGCATATCGTAGGAACAGAAGCGGTCATGCTAGGTCTGGCGTTGTCCCTTGATGCATTTGGTTCTGGAATTAGTTTAACCCTATTGGGGTTTGCACCTCTCTTGACCTCGGTCTGGGTGGCTTTAACTAGCATGATCTTATTGTGGGCGGGGATCAAGGTTGGACGGCATTTTTCATCGGTTGGATGGTTTCGGCGGCTATCATTTCTCCCGGCAATCCTTTTAATAGGAATAGGTCTTTTCAAATGGTGAGGGAACGAACGGAGGGCTTCGGTATCTTTCGTTTTAAGAGAAGAAACCGAAGCTTTTTCGATTACATGGACGATTAGCTATCCTAGGGATTGAGGCGACAAAACTGCTTCGCGCACCAGATGTTTTTCATTTCAAGCTTTTTTCATACTAGTCTGCTTGTCTGCATAGATATGAGAATAAGTTGATGAAGAGCATTGGAGGAGATTGTATTGAAGCCGAATAAACCGTGGTACCAAGTCCCTCTATTGGAAATACCCAGGATGATAGGCAGTGACGTTCAAAACGGTTTAACACAGGAGGAAGCGGCTACTCGTAGACAAAAATATGGTAAAAACCAGCTTGCTGAGGCCGAGAAAATCCCACTTTATGTTGTGTTTATGAATCAGTTTAAAGATTTTATGGTGGGAGTGCTAGTGGTTGCCACCATCCTCTCCTTTTTCTTAGGAGAGTACCTAGACGCTATCGCCATCATTGCCATCATTTTTTTAAATGGCGTGTTAGGCTTTATTCAGGAAGCTAAAGCAGAAAGGTCACTCAACGCTTTAAAAGATATGGCAGCCCCTATGGCCCGTGTCATTCGCGGCGGAAACTTGGACATGATCCCTGCTACCCTATTAGTTCCAGGCGATCTTATCCTTCTTGAAGCAGGTGATCGTGTTCCTGCTGATATGAGACTGATTAATGCCAATCGGTTAGAGATAGAGGAATCTACGCTTACGGGAGAATCGATAGCAGTAATGAAAACTGCGAATGTGATTGAATCAACAGGAGCTGTACCACTCGGCGACCAGAAGAATGTAGCTTTTATGGGAACGATGGTAGCCGGAGGAACTGGAAAGGGAATTGTTACTGAAATAGGCATGTCTACCGAGATTGGAAAAATTGCGCATTTGATCAATCAAGCTGACAAGCTAGAAACTCCTTTACAGATAAAATTGGAACAGTTGGGGAAAACACTCGTCTGGATTGCATTGCTGCTTACGATCTTTGTCATTGTAGCAGGGGTTTGGCATGGACAAGAATTGATGACAATGTTTCTCTCAGGGGTTAGTCTTGCTGTAGCGGCTATACCGGAAGGATTGCCTGCAATCGTTACAGTAGCTCTTGCTCTAGGCGTGCAAAGAATGATTAAAAGAAATGCCATTGTTCGCAAGCTCCCCTCGGTCGAAACGCTTGGTTGTGCGTCAGTCATTTGCTCTGACAAAACAGGGACTCTTACTGAAAATAAAATGACAGTGACTCACCTGTGGCATAGCGGAAAAAGCTTTGATGTAACGGGGAATGGCTATGAGCCCAATGGGGAAATTACATGGCAAGGAAAATCTATCAAGGCCACAATTGATCAAGGTCTATCTCAGATTTGTCAAATTGCTGAGAGATGCAATAATGCAAAATTAGTAAATGCTCAGCAAAAGGAGAGGACCAAGTTCATTTTGTCTAAAAATATTTCCACATGGAATGTGATTGGAGATCCTACTGAGGGAGCCCTGCTTACCTTAGCCTACAAGGCATTAAAGGAGGGGAAAAAACAAGGCGACCCCACCATTCGCATTGATGAATTACCATTTGATTCTGAGCGTAAAATGATGTCTGTAGTAGAACAATCTCCAGATGGAAAAACAGAGCTACTAACAAAGGGAGCTGTTGAGGCTCTGTTAAAGAACTCCTCTCACATCTATTGGCAGGGAGAAATTATACCTCTTACAAATGCTCATCGTATAGCAGTTGCTAAGCAAACAGAAGAGATGGCAAGTAGAGCTCTGCGAGTCCTAGGCTTTGCTTACAAATCACTCCAAAACTATAAATCAGGCGAAAACTCATCTCACTTGGAAACGAATCTTACATTTGTAGGGATGGTTGGCATGATTGATCCTCCACGTCAGGAGGTAAAGTCTGCTATCCAGCTATGTCGTCAAGCAGGCATTAAAACAGTAATGATTACCGGGGATCATAAAATTACCGCAGAAGCGATAGGACGTCAAATTGGTCTGTTGCAGGGAGGTAACAGCCATGTGCTGGAAGGGGCCACCATTGATGAAATGACTGAGGAAGAATTGATGCAAACGGTTGAAAAGGTATATGTTTATGCACGTGTGTCTCCAGAGCACAAGCTACGTATTGTCAAAGCGTTGCAAAGCTGTGGTCATATTGTAGCAATGACAGGTGATGGTGTAAATGATGCACCTGCCATCAAGGCTTCTGATATAGGGATTGCAATGGGAATTACGGGAACAGATGTCACGAAGGAAGCAGCATCCCTGGTATTGCGTGACGATAATTTTGCTACGATTGTTTCTGCTGTTGAAGAAGGCCGAAACATCTATGATAATATTCGAAAGTTTATTCGCTACCTACTTGCATCCAATGTTGGAGAGATTTTAGTTATGTTTTTCGCTATGCTGATGGGACTACCCTTACCCTTACTTCCTATCCAAATCCTATGGGTGAATTTAGTGACGGACGGACTACCGGCTATGGCATTAGGGGTTGATCCGTCTGAGGGAGACACAATGCGACATAAACCGCGTAAAAAACATGAAAATATTTTTGCCCGTGGATTAGGCTGGAAGATTATTAGCCGGGGTTTTTTAATTGGAACGATGACCCTAGGAGCTTTTATCATTGCGTATCATGAAAATCCGAATGATCTTACTCATGCTCAAACAGTGGCGTTTGCTACTTTAGTACTAGCACAACTCATTCACGTATTTGATTGCCGCAGCGAGCATTCCGTTTTTCACCGCAATCCATTTAGCAACAAGTTCTTGGTCTGGGCAGTGCTTTCGTCAATGGCTTTGGTGCTAGTGGTTATTTACTGGGATGTCATGCAGCCAATCTTTAAAACCACCTCCCTCTCCTTACGAGATTGGGCTTTAATCTTTGTTGCAGCAGGAATTCCTACTTTTGTTGCTGGAATGGGCGGAGTTCTTCGTTCCTCGCAGCCCAAAGAAGCTTATAAAGCCAACTAATAGAAGCGCACTCTCCTCGGCATGCATACAGTAGCAACAGGAGGGGGTGCTATGGAAACGTTTTTTCTTGTGATGACTCTCGCCTGTTCGCTCATCGCTTATCTATTTGAGGAGCGATTATGGGTAACCCTACTTCGAACTACTGATAAGACGGAATTTGTCCAATGGTGCAAGCATTTGGAGGAGCAAGGCATCGAGTATCATAGTCAAAAACATTTGATTCATGAAAATCACGCTTGGGTAAAGGTATACAAGGTTAAAGTTCCGAAAGAACAAGAATCACGCGTGAATAACCCATATCATGAAGAGAAAATGCAAAGAAGGAGCTGACCATCAGGTAGCTCCTTTTTCTTCTATTCTCCAAAAGTGGAAAAGAAAAATGATTCGCAAAACAGCCGTTTCGAGTATACTAGTAGGATGAAACAAGCCAACAAATTTTGACACGGACTGACAAGGATGGTGAAATCCAGTTTGAGCATTCGAACTAAGCGTATTCTATTATTATGTATATTTCTTATTTTGATTACGGCGGCTTTTTTTGCATATAAAATCTTTGGTTTTTTGTCAGGTATTCAAGACACAACAATCTTTCCGCCAACATCGAATCCGACTGCTACAAAGCCAGAGGCTCCACCTGTATGGACGGGAACCGAGCGCGTTAACATTTTATTAATGGGTGTAGACAAACGTGAGATGCGTCCAAATGAACTGCCACGCTCTGATAGCATGATGCTAGTGAGCATTGATCCAAAAAAGAAAACGTATGATCTTTTCTCTATTATGCGTGACACGCTGGTACGTATACCGGGACATGGCAAGACGCGTGTAAATGAAGCTTTAGCGTATGGCGGCCCAGAGCTTGCCATGGAAACAGTCAGTGATTTTGTAGGACAACCAGTCCATTACTATGTAATCACTGATTTTGAAGGTTTCAAGAGCTTGATTGATGCTGTTGGGGGTGTTGAGATAGACGTAGAAAAGAACATGCGCTATCATGACCCGACAGATAAAGGAAAGTACGATATTAATTTAAAAAAGGGATTGCAACGCTTAGATGGTGAGAAAGCATTGCAATATGCTCGCTTCCGACATGATGCCACCTCTGACTATACACGTACAGAGAGACAGCGTAAGCTATTAAGCGCAGTGGCTACCGAATTAAAATCTACCACTACTATTTTTCAAATTCCTAAGATTTTGGATAGTGTACAGCCTTATATCCAAACCAATCTTGCCACACTTGATATGATTAAACTAGGCTCATTGGGGATGTCGCTTAAACAGGCAGGAGAAGGTGGTCATCAATTGCCACCGCTGCATAAGTTCCAAGAAGCCCATGTTCCTGGCAAAGGTGCTGTGCTAATTCCATCTGAAAAAGACGTCATCAAATATGTGGACGAGCAGCTAAATAAAAGTGACGCAGCAGAGGATGAAGAAGGAAAACAGAAAGATTCCTCTAACACCAATCAAGATTCCTCTGTAAAGCATGCTTCTTAGAAGCGCAATTTATTTTGATAGAGATGGTTTATCATGAACCATCTCTATTATTTTTCCATTGACACAGGCTGCCTAATTCTTTATTCTTATAGTTGATTTAGCCAATTCCTAGTGATTGTGTAGGAATTGATATATGTCTTAAAATTTCGAAGATTCCGAAATGATTTGCGTAATTTATTGCCCGTTCGGTTAGAGCCGCGGGTGAAACAGGGGGCGATTCTACTCTCATGATTAAACTAACAAACATTGTAAAGGTTTTTAAAAGTCGTTTTGGAACCTTTACAGCCCTAAATGGTGTCGATTTGACAATCCAGCAGGGAGATATTTATGGCATCATTGGATACAGTGGAGCTGGAAAATCAACGCTAGTCCGTATGATTAACCTACTAGAATCGCCAACTAGTGGTGAGGTTACTGTGGGTGACACACATCTCCATAATTTAACGCCAAGAGAATTACGTAAGGCAAGACGCAAGATCGGTATGGTTTTTCAGCACTTTAACCTGCTGTGGTCGCGTACAATAGCAGACAATGTAGCATTGCCCTTGGAGATTGCGGGCGTGCCAAAGTCACAGCATCAAGCAAAGGTAAAAGAATTATTAGAATTGGTAGGGTTGTCAGATAAAGCAGATATGTATCCATCTCAATTATCCGGCGGTCAAAAGCAACGTGTAGGTATTGCTCGTGCATTGGCCAATCAGCCTGATGTGCTGCTGTGTGATGAAGCAACATCAGCTTTGGACCCGAAAACAACCGATTCTATCTTGGAATTATTACAAGATATTAATCGCAAACTAGGGTTAACCATTATTTTAATCACGCATGAGATGCATGTGATCGAAAAAATTTGTGATAAGGTAGCTGTAATGGAAAGCGGGCGAATCATTGAAGCGGGTGATGTCGTAGAAGTCTTCTCCCATCCTAAAACTACTACAACCAAAGAATTCCTGAGCCAAGTATCTGGTAATGATCAGCTATCTGCTGAATTTTTGGATAGCTTGGGACCGGGTGCAGTCCTGCGTCTAACCTTCTTGGGCGGTTCAGCTAGTCAATCTATGATTAGTCAGTTAGTCAGTGAGGTTGGAGTGCAGGCAAATATTTTACAGGGACAGATTAAGCGTTTAAAAGATGTTGCCTTCGGTACTCTGTACATTCAGATTCCAGGTGATATTGATGCAGAATCAAATGCTATTGCCTACCTAAAGAAGAGTGGCATTATTGTTGATGTCATTCGAGGTGCAGAAGGAGGTAATCGCTAATGAATGATTTCTTGTTAACTTATTTACCGAACGTCGTGAAATTCTGGGATTTAATTCAGAAGGCCATTTGGGAAACAGGTTATATGGTCTTGTTTTCATTACTATTTGCGGCACTTATTGGTATACCATTAGGCATTTTACTCGTTGTGACAAGCAAAGGACATCTAAAGCCGATGCCAGCTTTATATCAATTACTTAGTTTTATTGTGAATATCTTTCGATCGATTCCTTATATTGTATTAATTATTATTCTTATCCCGGTCACGCGCGCACTCATACAGACTTCAATCGGACCTAACGCGGCGATTCTAAGTCTTGTTGTTGGATCAGCACCGTTTATTGCTCGCCTGGTGGAAACCTCCATTCGTGAAGTAAATCGAGGTGTGATTGAAGCGGCGCAATCCATGGGTGCTAGCAACTGGCAAATTATCTATAAAATCTTGATTCCAGAGTCGCTGCCGGGTATTGTCTCAGGCATTACGGTTACTGCTGTTAGCCTGGTAGGATATACAGCGATGGCAGGTGTCGTAGGTGCGGGTGGCCTAGGAGCGATGGCATTTAACTATGGCTTTAATGGGTTTAAGCCAGATATCATGCTGGTTACGACTGTCTTGCTAATTATTCTTGTCCAAATCATTCAGATGATTGGTGACGCGATTGCGCGGAAGCTGGATCATCGTTGATTATAATGCATGAAAATAGGGGGGTAAAAGGATGAAAAAAATTTTTTCTACACTAGCAATTGGGGTATTAGCTTTAAGCTTGGCGGCGTGCGGTGCTGGTAATAAAACCGATAATAGCACAGCTGCACCACAGGAAGGACAACCGGTCACACTAAAGGTGGGAGCAACGGCTGTTCCTCATGCAGAAATTTTAAATGAAGTGGTTAAACCGATGCTACAAAAGGAAAATATTAATCTTGATGTTGTCCTGTTCCAAGACTTTGTCATGCCTAACACCCAGCTTGCTGAGAAGGAATTAGATGCCAACTATTTCCAGCACATTCCTTGGTTAGAGAAAACGAATAAAGAAAAAGGGTTAGACCTTACGTATGCAGCAGGCATTCACATTGAGCCGATGGGAATTTACTCTAATAAAACCAAAGCTTACAAGGATGTAGCAGCTCTTCCGCAGGGCGCAGTAGTAGCAATTACGAATGCTTCTGCAGAGCAAGGCCGTATTCTTGTCCTTCTTGAAAAAGCGGGTCTGTTAAAATTAAAGGATGGAGTGGCTACCAATGGAACTGTAGCTGACATCGTGGAGAAAAAAATAGAATTAAAAGAGCTAGAACCAGCGATGCTGCCACGTGCAATTGACGATCCGGGTATTGATGCAGCCGTGATTAACTCTAACTTTGCGATGGAAGCTGGATTAAAACCAACAGAGAACTCTATTTATATCGAAGAGGGTAAAGATAACCCAAATGTAAATGTATTGGCGACTCGTCAAGACAATAAAGATAGTGAAGTAATTAAGAAGCTTGCTAAAGCGATGACTTCCCCTGAAGTGAAAGACTTCATTGATAAGAAATATAATGGTGCTGTAATGTTTGTAGGACAGCTTAAATAACAATGTTGAAAAAACTGTCGAATAAAATCGGCAGTTTTTTCGTCGAAATGAGCATAGAGGATATAAAAAAAGATGACCCGGGATTTTTTCTAGGTCATCTTTTTGTGCTTATTAGACGGAACCAGCAATAACTGTAGTAGCAATTCGACAACTACATCTAGTTTTAAGCAAGTAGGCTGCCTCGTAGTAGAGGCGCCTACTTTTGTTTTACAAGGAGAGTTACGATACCTGACGGGTTACATTGCGGGTTATTTTTCTTTGCCGATTCCATGACCAGATGACAATACCGAATGGGAGCAACGTTAAAAAAAGTAAGAGAATACCATCCACGAATTGCCAGGAGAGGATGGGGTATTGTAAGAAATCAGTCGTAATTCGGCGAATAATCTCGATTGACTGGAGCAAAAAGAAATTAAAGAAGAAGTAGAGCGCAAAACAAAAGCCCAGCAAAAAGAAAATAGAGTACCAGCGGATCACCTTTTTTTCTCGCATATCTACAGCGTCCCATGTCTCTTGTTCGTCAGGCGTCCATTTTCGGTAAAATTTACGTAGGAATAGCTGAGTATTATCAAATAAATTATTACAGCCAAAAAAGGTAGTAAAGACATAATAAATATCCGTTCGCATAAAGAACATGAATTGAAAGCCCAGAGCCATTAAGAAATTCAAGTTCATTAATTTAATAAAGGAGAGTAGAAAATCAGATAGCAAGATGACTCCTGCATCATTAGCGTACAGAAGCCAGACACCCATACTAAAAAAGAGGGCATCTCCAGCCATCCCCGCCAGATAGGCTGTATAACGCTTATTGGGTTCCACTAGCACGATGTCTGACATATTTGTTTCCGCCACAGGAAAGAATAGGCGATGGCTAAAACCGATTCGGCTTCCTACCCCAAGAGAACGCACGGCAGTTAAGTGGGCTGTCTCGTGTATGAACAAAAACAGATAGTTAACAAGAACTGCTAGCAACAGAGAAGCAGTCAAGGATGGCGAGCTAAAAATATCGGTAAACACAGGAAAATATTCATGATGAACAAAGAGAAGAGTAACAGCAGATAAAAAGCAGGCAATAGAGAAAGAGAAGGTAAATTTATTAAATAATACTTTCCCAACGTGTTCGGATATCCATGGTAAATGATCGACGCGTATCTCTTTTTCATTTACGACTACTCCGTCTACTGTATATACAAATTGATATTCGTTAATCAGATCGAGTGCAAAATCACGAACATCAACAGGCTCACCAAAGCGTTTTTCCATTTCTTCAGCTACCTGAATGATGGTTTGTCCCTGATCTAGCATCTCAATGATTTCGACTGCGAAGGTAGGCAGCATGATATATTCGCTTTTATCGGGTCGACCAATTATGGTTTCTTCTTCATCGACCTGACGTTTTTTTAAGGGATGCATACGCAGCTTACTGTTATTTGTTAATTCCATTGATTCGTTCCTCCGTTAGCTAAGCACTTCTTCGGCTGGTTGCTCCAACGAGAAGATAGAAAGTGTGCGATTTCCTTCACCGCAGGTCGGGCAATCTAGCTCTTTTCTTTCCATTTCGGAAATGGTTTTTGTTTCATAAGTTAAGAAGTTGATCGACACGAATTTTCCCTGAGATCGAGCTTGACTTGTACCTGTGAGAATTTTGCATGCTTCAGAAGCGATAATCCCTGTAATAATGGATAAATTCGGAGCAATAGTAGCTGTAGGAAGATGGTAGCCTGAATCCACCAAATATCTAAGCTCCTGTTCGTATTGATCTGGGTTTTGATCATAGTGATGCAGATGGAAGCAATCCAAGCAAGGCGTTTTTTTGGGGTAAATATGATAAAAGGTTCCTTCTGTTAAATTGACTCCACCTGCAATATAGGGGATTTCTAATTCAACGCAAGCTGTATTTACCCATCTCTGAATGAAAAAAAAGGGGGTATCAGCAGCTAAAATAACAAGATCACTGCCTGCTATAAGCTCCTTAACATCGCCGGCAGAGGAGATTTTCTTCCTAATGGTTTCTACTGACATGCTTGAATTCCGTTCTGTAACAAATTCCTCCGCTACTTCGATTTTTAACCGGCCGATATCACTTTCTTTAAATAATAATTGGCGATTTAAATTACTCAGCTCCACACGGTCAAAATCTGCAATTCGGACATTTGCAACACCCAGACCAGCAAAGCTAGACAAGAGAGTAGAGCCAAAGGCCCCTGATCCAAGAATGGTTACTTTCTTTTGCAGTAAATCTTCTTGAATCTTACTAGGAGGATTGTCTATATCCGAATAAATCGAAAAGAAGCGAAGATTTGCCCGATACCGATCCATTTGAGCCGTTGAGAGAGAAGTTGTTTCTTCCCAGGTCTGATCTTCAAGATAACCCAGAGAGTTAAGAGCAGTAATCGCCTCTGTTAACTCCTCAAATGTGACCTCTGGATGCTTGCTGACTAGCGCCTGGTGTATCTGCTTAGTAGTGCGGGTGCCATCAAGTAGCTGAATTAATGTTTTTATAGACCCTGTTTCATCGGGAATATGATTGAGGAAGCCAGATACTTGTCCAAATTGGAGAGTGTCGGAGCCAATTTCGATAATAGGGTGGATTTCTTTTAAGATAGGTTTTTGTTCCATGCAATACATCTCCTTATAGGTATAAAACGACGATAAGAGTAGCGTAACAAAGATCCATAATCCATCGGGTAATCATAAACAGGAATAAAACAAATAATTGTCAGAATTATCTAACGTAGATTGTATCGTTTCGTTAGGCGCATTTCAACATAAATTTACAATTTTCAGTCATTTGTTTGAAACTGTATAAAAGACTGCCTTTTTCATTAATGTCATTCAGGATGTCTCATGTTGGTGGTCCCAAAGTTCGTAAAAAAACGAAAACGGTTCACAAGGATATTTACAGGAGGAAAGGATAAAACTAGAAGTAGAGCAAAATATTTTGGCAACCTAACCGGAATCGATTTTGCAATTTTGACAGAATTATCGAATTGCAAAACTAGATTATATTTAGTGAATTAGAACCATAAAATTCCATTAAATTCATTTTTAGTTCTATATTACCAAAAATACACTTTATTTTTATTTATTTATCTTGATAATTAATAAAAAATAATTAAATGTAAAAGGAAATTATATTATATTATTCTGAAAAAGAGTATAGTAAAGCATATGAGAAAGAAAAAAGGGGGACGCAAAAAGATGAAAAAGAATATCTTTGTACTAATGAGTTCCGTTTTGGTTTTGGGCGCAGCTTTAGCAGGATGTGGAGGTAACACAAGTACATCAGCACCGGCAGCTACTGATGCGTCGAAACAAGAAGCTTCAAAAGGTGAGAAGAAGGTATTGCGTTTGAACATGCACACTGAACCGCCAACAGCAGACCCAGGCATTGCAGAGGACTCTACTTCTGGCGCAGTGGTTCGTGCAATTTTTGATGGTTTGACTCGTACCGATAGCGAAGGAAAACCACAGCCATCCGTAGCTGAAAAAATTGATGTTTCACCTGACGGAAAGAAATATACTTTCCATTTAAGAGATGCTAAATGGAGCAACGGCGAGCCGCTAACAGCGCACGATTTTGAATTCGCTTGGAAGCGTGCATTAGATCCTGCGACAGCATCCAACTATGCTTACCAGCTGTATTACATAAAAGGTGGGGAAGCATTTCACACAGGAAAAGGTAAAAAAGAGGATATAGGTGTTAAAGCGACTAATGATAAGACCTTGGAAGTAGAATTGGAAAACCCAACACCATTCTTCCTAGAGCTTACTAGCTTCTATACGTATTATCCTGTAAATAAAAAGCTGGTTGAATCCAACAAGGATTGGGCTAAAGAAGCTAAGACAATCGTTGGTAACGGACCATTTAAAATGACGAACTGGGAACATAAGAGCAAAATGACTCTTGAGAAAAATGAACACTACTGGGATGCCGATGTTGTAAAAATCGACAAGCTTGAATTCTCTATGGTAGAGGATGAAAATACCGAGCTTTCCATGTATGATAACGGTGAGTTGGATTGGGCAGGTAACCCTTTAAGCAATATTCCGTTGGATTCAATTCCTGCTCTGCAACAAAATAATACATTGATTACAAAGCCAAAGGCATCCATTTATTGGTATAAAATGAACACGGAGAAGGCTCCATTTAATAACGCTAAAATTCGTAAAGCATTTGCCTATGCTGTAAATCGTGATGCGATCGTTAAGAACGTAACACAGTCCGGACAAATTCCAGCAATGGGAATGCTGCCACCTACTATGGCATTTAAAAAAGAGGGCTACTTTAAAGATAATAATGTAGACGAAGCTAAAAAGCTCTTAGCAGAAGGTATGAAAGAAATGGGTTGGGATAAGCTGCCTCCAGTTACTATTTCAATCAACACCTCTGAAAACCATAAAAAAATTGCAGAAGCTGTTCAAGACCAATGGAAAAAAGGTCTGGGCGTTGATGTGAAGATAGAGAATTCCGAGTGGAAGGTATACTTGGATAAACTTCACCAAGGTAACTACCAAATTGGACGTATGGGCTGGAACGCTGACTTTAACGATCCAATTAACTATATTGAGTTGTTCCGTGATAAAAAGGGTGGAAACAACGATACCAACTGGGAAAATGCTGAATACAAACGACTTGTGAACGAGTCTCAAAAAGAGCTAGACAAAGCGAAGCGTGATGCATTATTACAAAAAGCAGAGGAAATCTTCATGGACGAACTGCCAGTTATCCCAGTATACTTCTACACCGATTCCTGGGTGCAAAATCCTAAGCTGAAGGGTGTAAGCTTCGATGCTATGGGTAACATTGACTGGAAATGGGCAGATTTAGAACAATAAGATTACTAGAAATCAGGTAGATAAAAGAGGGGCAAATGATGCTCCTCTTTATTTTTTTGAACATATAAATGTAAATTTCGTAACATAAATTAAAATTAATTTTCGTTATAAAAGTGTTTGTTACCGAAAAAAACAAGGTATATTTAATTCTATATATCTTTTTTTAGGGGGCATAATACACATGAATAAAAGCATTTTTGCAACTGTAAGCTCCATTTTAGTTCTTAGTACAGCATTGGCTGGCTGTGGTGGCAATGCAGCCTCTGAGAATAAAACAGGAGCGGCTAGTGGTACTCATGAGCAAGTTCTACGTGTGAATCTGCATTCTGAACCACCTACTGCGGACCCTGGTCTTGCGGATGACAATGCTTCCTCTGCCATTTTGAGAGCGACTTTTGATGGCTTGATGCGCTCAGGTAAAGACGGGAACATAACAAAATCTGTAGCGAAAGATTATAAAATTTCTGAAGATGGCAAAACTTATACATTTACCTTACGTGATTCACTATGGTCTAACGGTGAAAAATTAACGGCAAAAGATTTCGAATATGCATGGAAACGTGTACTTAATCCGAAAACAGCGGCTTCTTATGCCTATCAATTGTATTATTTGAAAAATGCAGAAGCTTATAACAAAGGGCAAGCCAAGGCTGAGGATGTTGGTGTAAAAGCGCTTGATGAACACACACTTGAAGTCACCTTGAACAATCCAACTCCGTTCTTCCTAGAGCTAACAGCATTCTACACGCTTTATCCTGTAAATGAAAAAGTTGTAACATCTAGCGAAAAATGGGCAGGAGAGGCAAGTACGCATGTTGGTAACGGACCGTTTAAAATGGAATCCTGGAAGCACAAAAACGAAATCGTTCTTGTGAAAAATGATAATTACTGGGATAAAGATAACGTGAAATTGGAAAAAATCGTCTATCAAATGATTGATGATGAAAATACAGAGCTGTCCATGTTTGAAAATGGAGACCTTGATTGGGCTGGTCAGCCTAATGGTATGCTGCCAATTGATGCAATTGCCCCTAACATGGGGTCCGGCAAATTGCATGTTCAGCCAAAAGCAGGCATCTATTGGTACAAATTTAATACGGAGAAGGCACCGTTTAATAATGCAAAAATCCGTAAAGCATTTGCATATGCAATTGATCGCAAAACAATCACAGATAACATTACTCAATCTGGCCAAACCCCTGCTACTAATCTGCTGCCTCCAACTATGGCTTTAACAAAAGAGGGCTTCTTTAAAGATGGCGATGTAGATACAGCGAAAAAGCTTCTTGCTGAAGGTATGAAGGAAGAAGGCTTAACGAAGCTTCCACCAATTGAAATTTCCTTTAATACTGCGGAAAAGCATAAGAAGATTGCGGAAGCGATTCAAGATCAATGGAAAAAAGCTTTTGATATTGACGTGAAGCTGACTAACAAAGAATGGAAAGTATTTATTGATGACCTGCACAGAGGTAACTACCAAGTAGGTCGCAATGGCTGGAATGCCGACTACAATGATCCAATTAGCTTCTTGCAGATCTATAAAGATAAAACTGGTGGCAACAACGATACCAAATGGGAAAATGCAAAATACAAAGAACTGTTAAATAAAGCTGATGCTGAAACAAACCCAGAGGTGCGCAAAGGGTATTTGGCAGACGCAGAGAAAATTATTATTGATGAAATGCCAGTTATTCCGATCTACTTTGACTCCAATGTTTGGCTGCAAAATGACAACCTCAAAGGTGCTGTTGTAGATGCTATGGGTAATGTAGATTTCAAGTGGTCTTCTTTTGAATAAACGTTAAAAACAAAATAAATGGCAACAGAAAAAAGCAGAGTTCCAGAGGGAATTCTGTTTTTTTCGTTTTGATAGGACAAATGACCAAGCGAGTTTACCATCTATTTCATAGAGTAAAGAGAACGATGATATCAGGGGAGGATGATTATGGACTGGGGAAAGATTTTGAAATTGGCGGCGACAGTTGACAAGAATAAATTAAAAACGGAATCAGGAATTCGTGAGGTTATCAAGGATTTAGCAAGTAAATCAGGGAAAGATTTATCAAAAAGAGACTTGGACAATTATACTGAGCAAGTAAAGAAACTTATGCAGAAAAAAGACATTGGCAGCATGCTGGATCAATTAAAGAAAAAAGGCCTAGACCAAAGTGATATAGACAGAATCAAAAAAGGGCTGAAGTAAAGGAGAGGGTTGTCATTTCAAAGAAGACACCACTAAAACGTCGAACCTCAACCCAAAGCAATCAACTAAGGATGCTATCCACACTTCAGCAAAACCAACATGCACATGTTCAACAAGAAATGGCCCATCTCCGACGAGAAATTCAGGAAATAAAAATGATGTTGGGAAGGTTACGACCCGTCGAGCCAGAACGTAAACGGCTTAGTCTTAGTCTTTTTCCTAGGAGAAGGAAGCCGCCAGAGCCTGTCATTGTGCAAGAACCACCAAAACCAAGTCTCGGAATTAATTTGGAGCAAGTGCTGCCGTTGCTCCCCCAGCTAACTTCCATAATGCCGGAAATTAGCAAAGTGATGCCTAAATTATCGAAATCTAAGGTGAAGGATACTATGCAGATACTTTCTAATCCTGCCGTAGCCAATGTAATCCAACAGCTATTAGGCAACCTACAAACAAACAACTTACCTATTCCAGTTAAACATGAGCCAAAAAACCGGTAACGAAAATGGTTTGTAAAAATCAAAAAGAGAAAAGTAAATTTTGTAAAAAAGAATTACGGTGAAAAGCTGCCCCCTCAAGTTAAAGGCCTGGGGGCAGTTTTTTTACTGTTAAACGACTAATAATGAACCACTAGCTCAATTGTTTTGCTATTATAAATTATCGTCACTTGAAGCGAGGGTGAGGATTTTTAGTACCAAAAGCCTAAAAACTTTTCTCATCAAGTAACGTCTAAAGTAATGAACAGCAAGATAGGGGAGGAGAAATTTTGAAAAAGTTTGTTTTAGGCTTGGTTGCCTTGAGTAGTTTTATTTGGATGACGCCTCAAGCAATAGATGCAGCAGGACAATCGACACAGGGCAATATACAATTACGGATCGAGGGCAGGAACGTTAATGCGGAAGTTCCTCCGCTCATCTCCAACGGACGCACCCTTGTCCCTGTTCGCGTTATTGCAGAGGGCTTGGGAGCAAAAATTGATTGGAACCAACAGGAGCGAAAGGCTAAGATTACGAAAGATAATCGAGAGGTAATTTTGCAGTTAAGCAGCAAGAAAGCCTACATAAATGGGAAAGCACAGACCTTGGAGGCCACGCCCGAGCTCATTAATAATCGGATGCTACTACCTCTGCGATTTGTAGGGGAAGCATTAGGAGCGACGGTAGGATGGGATAATGACAGCCGGACCGTAATTGTCAACCAACCTGTTCAGACGCAAATTAATGGACAATCTTTACCGGCTACTGAGAAAGTATATCACTGGGAGGATAAGGTTTTATTGCCAGTGAAGACGATTGCAGACAGATTGGGAGTTTCCCAAGACGAGCTGACTGCCAAGGCCAGCTTGAAGAAAGTAATTGATTCGACGACCGTTATATCCTTACAAGATATAAAAGACAGTATCGGAACAGATGTAGCTGAATGGGACGAAAAGCGCAATGAAGTGGTTATTACTCGCATGAACAGATTGACAGATATTGAGCCACAGGATGACAGTGTTCAGATTCAAACCAGATATAAGGTATTGCCAACTGTGTCAGTCTTACAAAATCCCTATCGGATTGTCATGGATTTCCCAGAAATGGAACTATCCAATAAAATGCGTGACGAGGAAAGCAAAGAGATAGTGATTGATCAAAGGAAAGAGAGCGGTTCCTTCGATTATTACTCCTCTAATATGGATAGTCCTGAAAAATTGGAGCAAAGTGATGGAGATTCCAATGACGCATCCATTAGCGCAGTCAGCCAACAAACTCAACCGCTTATCCGATCGATTCGATACAGCCAATATCAGGATAATCCTAAAACGGTCAGAGTTGTAGTGGAATTGAATCGCTCAAGTAAATATCAGCTAGTGTCGACAAATGATGGTGTAAAGCTGCAATTACAAGCTAAACCGCAAAAAACGGGGTATCTCATTGTTGTAGATGCGGGGCATGGTGGTCATGATGTAGGAGCCAAAGGAACGGTCGGCAACTATGAAAAGGATTTTACTTTATCTGTAGCTAATCGTTTAGTTGAGTACCTAAAACAGCATAAAGAATTTCAAGTCATCGCAACTCGTAGTACAGATACGTATCTGACGCTAAAGGAGCGTACAGATATAGCCAATGAGATAGATGCTGATGTATTTATCTCCGTACATGCTAACTCCTTTAAACCGGAAACGCGCGGAACCGAAACATATTATTACAATCAGAATAGCTTGGATTTAGCGCGTGTGGTTCATAAGCATCTGTTGGCGGCCACTCAATTCCCTGATCGGAAAGTGAAACAAAACAATTTTTATGTTGTAAAGAACACGAAAATGCCTGCTGTATTGACAGAAACAGGGTTTCTCACGAATCAAATCGAAAATACTCAATTAATGTCCCCGCAATTTCAAGATAAAGTAGCAAAATCATTAGCAGATGCGATCTTTGAGTATTATCAAACCTACTAATAAAGGAAAGGAAGGTGTGAAATGAAACGAATAGCTCTTATCATGTGTGCCCTTCTAGCTTTACTGGTGGCTGCATGCAATAACAATTCTGCGCCAGTGGAACCAGCCAAAGATGCCAAGACAGAACAACCTGTGAAGGAAACACAACAGCTAACTCTTACCCTTTACTATGCAGACAATGATCTAACCAAGCTAATAGAAGAGAAACAGCAGATTACAGCCCCTGCATCTGACAAGGACAAGTATGCAAAGGCAATGGAATTGCTGGGGAAACCATCCAAGCCAGAACATAATGCGCTGTGGAAAGATTTTGGTTACCACTCCATTACGTTTGAAAACGGTACGTTAACCATTGATGCTAAGGGGACAAACCAATATAATTTGGGCTCTAGTGGTGAAGCCTTTGCTATTGATGCATTGAAACAAACCATGTTTCAGTTCCCAGAGGTTATGAAAATCGTTGTTTTAGTAGATGGGAAGAAGACAGAATCCCTCATGGGGCATGTTAGCATTGATGAACCATTAACTCGTTCTGCACCCTAACAGATCGAACCTGAACAGAATAAAGGTAGAAACAAAAAAACGGTGTGTCTAGCATGACGCACCGTTTTTCGTTTTTATATAAGTCGGCTTGCACACATAAGCTGATTTCTAGGTACGTTGACGGTCGCTCCCAAAAAACTTGATAGCATAAATTCCGGCAATACCAATAATCGTGTAAATAATACGACTTAAAGTAGAGTTCATACCCCCAAACAAGGTGGCAACCAGATCAAGTTGGAATAAGCCAACTAGTCCCCAGTTGATAGCCCCGATAATAACAAGAAGCAATACTAATTTATCCATGCCTCTACTCACTCCTTTCTTTATAAATAAGTAGTCTCATGATTTCCTTTTCAAAATTAGATTATTCATGCTGGCTTTGACCCAAAAGGAAAGCCCGCTGTTACTTGTACACCTTTAAAAAAAATTTACATAAATCTCATACAGGCTTCATGTCTGTCATGTAATCTGTGAATAGAAGCAAGGAGAGGAGCGAAGTTCTTGAGCATGATTAAGGTGCAAGACCTGCATGTCTATTACGGATTAACACATGCTTTAAAGCATATTGAAATGGAGATTGAACCAAAATCAATTACCGCTTTAATCGGTCCTTCCGGCTGTGGGAAATCAACCTTTTTACGGACAATTAACCGCATGAATGATATGATTCCGCATGTGAAAATCACAGGAAGCATTCAGATTGCAGGTAAAAATATATATGATGCCAATTGGGATGTGGAGCAATTACGTAAGCAAGTCGGAATGGTGTTTCAAAAGCCTACTCCTTTTCCAAAAAGCATTTATGAAAACATTGTATATGGTCCGAAATTACATGGGATTCGAGATAAGAAGCAACTAGAGGAATTGGTGGAGGCTAGCTTGCGGCAGGCAGCCTTGTGGGAAGAGGTAAAGGATAGTTTGCATAAACCCGCTCATGGTTTATCAGGTGGACAGCAGCAACGCTTATGTATTGCACGGGCTCTAGCCGTAGAACCAGAGATTATCTTGTTAGATGAACCGACATCTGCCCTAGACCCTATTGCTACAGCTAAAATAGAGGAGCTGTTGATACAATTAAAGGAAAGCTATACGTTGGTGATGGTAACGCATAACATGCAACAAGCTGCTCGTATTTCTGATAAAACAGCTTTCTTTTTACAAGGTGAATGCATTGAAATGAACCAAACCACTGAGGTGTTTGAGAATCCAAAAGATCAACGCCTGAAGGACTATATCTCCGGCCGTTTTGGCTGATTATGAGATACAGCTATACCCCCTTTATTTTGAAGAGCGGCTAAAGCCGTTCTTTTTTTTTCAAAAAATTCAAGTATAACTGTAAAAATCGTGTTATTACTCAGAGAAATCAAAACCTTGGATTCCAATTTTCACTATCCATATAGTATACTTGGTGAAGAAAGTTTATACAAAGGTGGGAAGAATATGGAGACCACAGATATGATTCAGATGATGGTGCTTGCTGACTTATTCAAACTACTCGGTGACAAGACGAGATTAACCATTATGGCTTTGTTACAAGTTCAATCTCTATGTGTACGTGATTTGGTAGAAATTTTACAAGCTTCTCAGCCATCCGTTTCCCAACATTTAGCGAAACTCAAAGGACAAGGATTGGTAAAGGAAGAACGCCGTGGGGCCTGGGTATTTTACTCCCTAAACAATGAGGCTGCTCCAGTTATGAAGCTCATTCTTGAGCATTTGCCTGATGTTAAGCCACTTGTTGAAAAGCAACAGCGTGTTACCTTAAGCAGTTAGATAGGGAAGACCATCATACGAAAAGGAGTGCTAGTTAAGGCTCCTTTTTTGTTATTCATACGGAAATGACGAAGATATTCCGGGTAAAATACTCGATTTAAATGATCGTTTAAAATTTCACTTTGAGATATACCTGTTAAAATAAGGTGTGGATACGCTTTCTTGATTACGCATAAATTATATGTGTCATCAAGGGAGGTGAGATATCCATGAGAAACAAACAACAAGGTTTGAACAATGCTGCTCGTGCTGCTGCACAACAAAATACAGTAACTGAGTTCGCAAGCGAAACAAATGCAGCTCAAGTACAAAGACAAAATCAAGCTTCTGCTGCTCGTGCTGCTGCACAAAATACAGCAACTGAGTTCGCAAGCGAAACAAACGCAGCTCAAGTACAAAGACAAAATCAAGCTTCTGCTGCTCGTGCTGCTGCACAAAATACAGCGACTGAGTTCGCAAGCGAAACGAACGTAGCTCAAGTGCAAAAGCAGAATAGAGCTTCTGCTGCTCGCGCTGCTCAACAAAACAACGCTACTAAATAATAGGTTTCGCGAAAGACCTTCACCCTTGAGGTGAGGGTCTTTTTCATGTTCAGAGGACTTATATGTAAAGAAAGAAAGTTTTTTGCAGGCTATCCAAGACAAACTCTAACTTGTCTGCATATTGGGACGAGAAGGCTCATAGATATATAACGCATAGAGCAGGAGGGGAAACTGTTAGCTCTACAGACTTTACTAAAGTTCTGTTAGCGAAGGAATATTTGCGGAATGTACAAGATTCAGTCGGCTTGTAGGATATGTTGACTGGAGCTGGATAGCTATCTGACAAATTTCCTAGGAAATAGACAGTCAAGCCCTTCATTGTCGAAACTAGACAAGGGGAGTTGAGGTAATGAAACGGAGAGCTTTAAGTTTGGTCATGCTATTGGTGCTCTCGTTGCTCGTGACGGGATGCTTCGGGACAAAGACACCAGAGGATGTAGTGAATGAATTAGGAGGGAAGATGGACAAAATTACCGGTTACAAGACCAATGCAGTGTTAACTCTGCAAACCGGTACCACACCACAAGAATATGATGTGGAGGTCTGGTATTCTAAACAAAATAATTATCGTGTAGCCCTCACATCTAAACAGCGCAACATTACACAAATTATTTTACGTAATGATGAAGGTGTTTTTGTGTTAACTCCACATCTGAAAAAAAGCTTCCGTTTTCAAAGTGGATGGCCAGAAAACAATGGACCTCTCTACTTATATGAAACGTTGGTTAACAGTATTGTAAATGATGCTGATCGTAAATTGAAAATGGATGATAAGGAGTATGTCTTTGAAGTAAAAGCGAATTACAGTGGCAATCGTTCCTTTAGCAAGCAAAAAATTTGGATGAGCAATGATTTGAGACCAACGAGAGCCGAGATTATGGACAACAATATGAATAAGCTGGTAGAAATTAATTTCACTGAGTTCAACTTTAACCCTGAATTTCCGAAGGATGCGTTCGATAAAGATAAAAACATGACTAGTGCCCTCCCTTCTGTTCCTACTATGGGTCAAACGGAAACAGGTGTGAAGAAGCCTACCAGCCAATTTGGGGTTATACAGCCAACTTATGTACCAGCAGGAATTAAACTAAACAACATTGAACCGGTGACTCATAATAATGAGAAGAGCGTATTGTTACAGTATAAAGGAGAGTACAACTACTCCTTAATGGAAAGCCGTCCAACGGCTGCTACCGTTTCTTATGAACAAGGAATGCCTGTAGATCTTGGTTTCACCATTGGTGTTTTGTATCAGACTGCTGAAGAAAAACGCATTCTTAAATGGGAGCTGGATGGTGTCGAATTCACACTCTCTGGAGACTTGCCTGAAGATGAAATGCTAAAAGTAGCACAATCTACTTATGGTGTAGGCGGTAAATAAAGCATCGCAGCTACAAGAGGCGAAGGGTGTCTTCGTCTCTTTTTCTATGTATCATGAGAAAAGAAAAGTATATACGATCTAGAGATATTACTTGCTCACCCAAGCGATATTTAATCGGCAAATGTAGACAAATTTTTCTGACAGTTCATGTTGCTTCATTGACAGGCTCCCTAAAAAAACGGTAAGATACGTAACGAGTTATGTATAAGGGGTGATTCAACTTAGATGAAACATGAATATGGTGAGGTACTTTATCATGAAAAAGCGACCTATTCAGATTTATTCTTACGTAAGGATGCTAAAATGCGAATTATGGAAACGGTACTTTTTGTGATAATCATGATTTTGCTGTCGAATTTTTTTGGTGATCGGGATAGCACAGTATTTAAAGTAATCGCCATAGCAAGTGCTGTAGCACTGGTGGGCTTGGCTCCGTTTTTTTATAAGTGGAGACTTCGACCAGCTTACACTGTGACGAAATCTCATCTCATTATCAATATTCGTGGACAGGAAACAGCGTATCCACTGACGCAAGTAGAGCCGATTATTGAAGGGAGACATATGTATCGTATTAACGGAAAACGTATGCCCCTCATGATATCTCATAAATTTCTAGCTCATTTAAACGAGAGACTACATGTTATTAACAGAAAGAATAAGAGGCGATAATTCATGAAGCCATATGCCCGCGATACATGGATAGAAGTTGATCTGGATGCGATTGCGGCTAATGTCTCTGCCCTGCGCCAACATATCCCTGCCCACTCAGAAATTATGGCAGTAGTTAAAGCGGATGGATATGGTCATGGTTCAGAATATACGGCCAGAGAAGCACTTGCGCATGGAGCTACCAGACTGGCGGTAGCTGCTTTAGATGAGGCGCTTGTGCTGCGACGAGCAGGTATTACAGCACCGATCCTTGTTTTAGGTTATACCCCCGTAGATGCTATGCAAACCGCTGTAGAAGAGAATATTCAATTGACCGTTTATCATCTTCAGTGGTTGCAAGAGGCTGCCCGTCTTTTGGTAGGCAGTTCTAAAAAGTTGGAGATTCATGTCAAAGTTGATACAGGTATGGGACGCATCGGGGTAAGTGATGAAAAAGAATTACTGGAGCTTATCCATACGATAACTACAAATGATTCCATGCGTTGGGTTGGAATATTCACGCACTTTGCTTGCGCGGATGAGGAAGACACTACACATGTAAAAGGACAGCATGCCTTATTTCAGGAACGTCTGAAAGCTGTTGAGAAAGCGGGCTATAAGCTTCCTCTCATTCATTGCAATAATACGGCTGCAGCTATTGTTTTTCCAGAATGGAGTTATGATTTGATCCGATTGGGCATAGGCTTATACGGATTGTATCCTTCCGACTTCATAAAACAACAGCATGTACTTGATCTAAAGCCAGCCCTCAGCTTAAAAACCCGAATTTCCCATGTGAAAAATATGCCCCCGCATTCCACAATCAGCTATGGAGCCACGTATACAACCACCGATCAAGAACAGATAGCTACTGTACCAATCGGATATGGAGATGGCTTTCCCCGTTTATTGTCTAACCGAGGTGTCGCCTTATGTCATGGCAAACGAGTGCCTATTGTAGGCAGAGTGTGTATGGACCAAACCATTCTTCATATTCACTCAGGAGATGCCCAGGTGGGAGACGAAGTAGTTTTGTACGGAAAACAAGGGAATGAAGAAATTACGCTCGATGAGATAGCCGAGTGTTTGGGAACAATCAATTATGAAGTAACATGTATGCTCAATTATCGCATTCCTCGCGTTTACTTACGAAATGGGAAAATTGTCGGTATCTGTCATGGAATTGCCAATAAATTCTTGGAAGAATATCGAAAAATGGCAGGAATTTAGCGGAAAAGATCGAATACCTTTTAAGGTGGGCATCATGCATCGGTGAAAAGCATCAAAAAGGTATATTTTTGCATATGGTTCGACATAATGGTACTGATAAGATCAGAAGAGAACGGAAAGCGTTCGAGAACAGAGGTTACGGTCATGGCTGGAGGTGGATTTGTCTTGTCTAAAAGCAATACAAAACGTATCATGATCAGTTTGCCGCAACATTTATTGCAAGAGGTAGACGGCGTCGTGCAAAAAGAGAGATCAAACCGAAGTGAATTGATTCGTCAAGCGATGAGTCTCTACCTCAAGGAACGAAAAAAACGCTTTATACGAGAAACAATGCAACGTGGCTATTTGGAAATGGCTAAAATCAATCTCAATATGGCATCGGAGGCTTTTGAAGCAGAAGAGGAAGCCGATCTTACCTTAGACCGCTTAGTTAGCGGGGTGTAGTAAGTGAATGTTAAACGTGGCGATGTATTTTTCGCGGACCTTTCCCCTGTGGTTGGCTCCGAGCAAGGTGGAGTTAGACCGGTATTAGTTATACAAAACGATATTGGAAATCGATTTAGTCCGACGGTTATCGTCGCTGCGATCACTGCTCAGATTCAAAAGGCAAAGCTGCCTACGCATGTGGAAATCGATGCAAAAACATATGGGTTTGATCGTGACTCTGTCATCTTATTGGAACAAATAAGAACCATTGATAAGCAAAGGTTGACTGATAAAATCACTCATCTAGACGATGAGATGATGGAAAGAGTGAATGAATCACTTCAGATCAGCCTCGGATTAATAGATTTTTAATAACGGATGAAAAAAGGATCTTTCGCGATTAAAGGCGAAGGGTCCTTTTTTCATCAAGAGTAGATTTCAGAGTTGGCTGCCTCCTTATTACAACGTAGACCCTTGGAAAACCCTAGGGAAAACCCTGTCCCAGCCTAGGTAAACTTGTAAACGAAACCTCAGGGGGCTATCATACTAGTTAGGTGTAAAAAGATTGAGAACTTCTGTAAACCTTGGGAGGATAGGTACATGGATGTTAAACAAATGGCTGCCACCCTTTCACGAGAACTAGGTGTAGGTGTTCAGCAGGTCGTACAAACAATAACCTTGCTTGATGAAGGAAATACCGTTCCATTTATTTCTCGCTATCGGAAAGAAATGACTGGTCAATTAGACGAGACACAAATACGGACTATTGAAGAACGTGTACGTTACTTACGAAATTTAGTTGTCAGAAAAGAAGAGGTTCTTCGTTTAATTGAGGAGCAAGGAAAGCTCACAGAAGAATTATCAATCGCAATTCACAAGGCCACCAAGCTTCAGGAGGTGGAGGATCTTTATCGTCCTTATAAGCAAAAACGCCGTACACGTGCTACGATTGCCAAAGAAAGAGGATTAGAGCCTCTTGCCGCTTATATACTGTCCTTACCGCAGACAGGTGATCCTTCCTCAGAAGCTAGTCGTTATATAGACACTGAAAAAGGTGTTGAAACAGCAGAAGATGCTTTGCAGGGGGCAATGGATATTATTGCTGAGCAAATCTCCGATGACGCAGAGTATCGGAAATGGATTCGTGAAAAAACGTTCATGAAAGCTATCCTGCTCACGGAGCAAAAGGAAAAAGAAGAAGACGGAAAAAATGTTTATGAAATGTATTATAGTTACTCCGAGCCGGTCAAAAAAGTCGTTCCTCATCGCGTTTTGGCCATAAATCGTGGTGAAAAGGAAGGGATTCTTAAGGTTTCTTTAGAAACGCCTGGGGAGGATATAATTGCATTTCTACAAAGAAAAATACTAACTCAGAAGACAGTCGTTGAGGATGTAATCAAGCAAACAATCGAGGATAGCTACAAGCGTTTAATTGCTCCTTCTATTGAACGTGAGGTAAGGAATGAATTGACAGAGGTAGCTGAGGAGAGAGCGATTCACATCTTTGCTGAGAATTTACGCAATTTGCTGCTTCAGCCTCCGTTTAAAGGAAAAGTGGTATTGGGTGTTGACCCTGCCTTTCGTACTGGCTGTAAGCTTGCCGTGGTGGATGATACCGGTAAAAAGCTTTACATAAATGTGATTTATCCAACGCCACCAGTAAGCAAAGTCAAAGAAGCCAGTGAAACCGTGAAAAAAATTATTGATGAATATCAGGTAGATGTAGTTGCAATCGGGAATGGTACAGCTTCAAGGGAGACTGAGCAGTTTATCGCTGATGTATTAAAAGAAGTAAAGCGTGATGTCTCCTATATCATTGTGAATGAAGCAGGAGCTTCTGTGTATTCGGCGTCAGCGTTAGCGAAGGAAGAATTTCCTGATTTGGATGTAGCAGAAAGAAGTGCTATTTCTATCGCTCGCCGTTTACAAGATCCGCTGGCTGAATTGGTAAAAATCGATCCAAAATCAGTGGGTGTTGGACAGTATCAGCATGATGTATCGCAAACTCGTTTAGCGGAAAGTCTTGAATTTGTGGTTTCGTCAGCAGTTAATCACGTCGGAGTGGATGTGAATACAGCTTCTGCTTCTTTGCTTCAATATGTATCCGGAGTAAACAAGCAAGTAGCATCAAATATTGTTAAACTTCGTGAAGAGAATGGGAAATTTTCAAACCGATCCCAATTAAAAAAGGTACCTCGGTTGGGTGCTAAAACCTATGAGCAATGCATCGGCTTCTTGCGTGTTATGGACGGAGAGAACTCTCTTGATCGTACTCCTATTCATCCAGAGTCATATGAGGTTACGTACAAGCTGTTAACACATTTACAAATCCAGCCTGAGGAAATTGGCAGTGAGGCTTGTAAGAAGCAGGTCATGAATATTTCATTGCCGCAAATGGCAGCAGAGCTTGAGATTGGTGAACCAACACTAAAAGATATTGTAGATAGCCTTTTACGCCCAGGACGTGATCCGCGTGATGAGCTACCTAAGCCGTTGTTAAGTAAAGATGTTTTGAAAATAACAGACCTGAGCAAGGGAATGAAGATGCAGGGTACGATTCGCAATGTGGTTGATTTTGGTGCATTTGTTGATATCGGGCTAAAAAATGACGGGCTTATCCATATTTCTCAGTTGAAAAAGGGATTCGTAAAACATCCTCTTGATGTTGTAGCAGTTGGAGATATCGTTGATGTCTGGGTAATGGATATTGATGAGAAACGTCAGCGGGTTGGTATGACCATGATTTCTCCAGAAGAATAGTGCCAATCAATATTTTGTAAAAGAGAAGGTTTTTCAACTAGTTAATGTCTGTAAGCGGACAAAAAGCCGTCCTATTCCTCAGGACGGCTACTTTGCTTTTCTAAATATAGAAACCAACAGCTGTTTAGCAATCGAATTTGTCGTACATCCTTCCCAAAGAAGGCGCGTTGTAGCTGTTTACGCATCCATTGTGGCATAAAAAATACCTCCTGCGCTTTCTTACTGGCATTGTATGCAGGAAGAAAGGTGGAGGTACCTGTCTGAGTAAGTCATTATCTAACTCTATATCTGGGTACAAGATAACATTCTATTCGTCTTCTGCTAAACCTTCTAATTGTGCTTGCAGAGCGTGAATTTCGGTTAATAAGGAACGGAGTGGGTACTCTGTTTCATTCAAACAGGAAAAGCTGGACTCTAATTCATTCAGATAGGAAAGACCATCTACAATCTTGAGTTCTTGTGAAAGAAGTTCAAGATCACTACATTCGCATAGCATATACGGTAATTCGGGTCTAGTGACTACGGTTAATTTGTTATGTTCTTTTTGTAGCCGTTTAAGCAGGGCTAAAAGCTGATACATATGTGATGACGGCATTTTTACAAAAATAAGCTCGCTCTTCTTTTGCAAAAGTAGGTAGCGCATGAAAGCCTCCATCTGTTAAATTGACTTGCGTTCATGCACAAGTGTAGCGTATCCTTCAAGCAGAATTCAAGAGATTTTGTTATAGTAAGTACAGTCGGAAAAGACTTAGGGGGAGACGTGTGTGAACGATAAGGAATTGCAAAAACTAGTGGAAGAGATATCGGTGCGTGATTTTGCCAAACCGTTTCGTCATAATGCTCGTTTTAACTCACGTTTGCGCACGACTGGCGGTAGATATTTATTGCGTTCGCATGATCTTGAGTTTAATCCCCTTCATCTTCAAGAACATGGTAAGGAAGAACTGATTGGTATCATTAAGCATGAACTATGCCATTATCACCTTCATCTGGAGGGAAAGGGCTATCGACATCGTGATCAGGATTTTATTCAATTATTACAGCAGGTAGGTGGAGCAAGATACTGCTCCAGACTTAGCAGACAAAAAATCGTGCTGCCATATCGCTATCAACTAATCTGCACGGACTGTGGATTTTCGTATAAAAGAAAGAAAAAGATTAACCTAGCTCGCTATGTGTGTGGCAGGTGTCGAGGTAAATTACGTATCGAGCCCTTGTCACAGGGGTAGGAACCCGCCTTTACATGCCATTTTCGACAGGGCTATAATAAAAAGAATGGAGGAATGGCAAGGCAATGACATATGAATTTGAATTTACTAGTCAGCAAGCGACCCAGGAATTCGCAGAAAAACTAGCTCAGCTTTTGATGCCAGGGGATTTCTTGGCGTTGGAAGGGGATTTGGGGGCTGGTAAAACCACGTTTACACAAGGATTGGCACGGGGACTCGGGGTGAAACGTGTGGTCAATAGTCCAACCTTTACGATTATTAAAGAGTATGCTGGACGTTTGCCGCTTTATCATATGGATGTATACCGGGTCGCTGATCAGGTGGATGATTTAGGGCTTGATGAGTATTTTTATGGTGAAGGTGTTTGTGTTGTAGAATGGGCCTCTTTAATCCCGGATCATGTACCGGAGGATCGAATGACGATTCATTTGCTTCAACAAGGAGAGAATGTTCGCCTATGCCGACTTGAGGTAGTAGGAAAACGAAGTGAACAGGTAGGTAAGGAGATTGATCAACATGTGCGTGCTGGCAATTGATACCTCCAATCTCGTGCTTAGCGTCGCTGTGGTCGATGATTCACGAGTACGGGGAGAATGGACAAGTAATTTAAATAAAAATCATTCCGTCACAGTAATGGACGGGATATCCACGCTGCTAGATGAACTAAATATTGACCCGGCAGAATTGACAGGAATTGCTGTAGCAAAGGGACCTGGTTCTTACACAGGAGTTCGGATTGGGGTAGCTACGGCGAAAAGCATGGCTTGGTCTCTTGGGATTCCTGTGATTGGGATCTCTAGTCTAGAAGCGGTAGGAATGAACGCTCTTTCTTTTACAGGAGGAATTGTCCCGCTCTTTGATGCAAGGCGAGGTCAAGTATACACAGGCCTGTATCGAAGCAAGGATTGTCAGACGCTAGACGCTTTGCTTCCTGAACGAATTATATTGCTTACAGATTGGTTGGATCTGCTCCAACAAGAAACATCTGGTGAGCCCTTGCTATTTTTAGGAGAAGATTTGGATAAACATCGTGACGTCATTAGCGATGTGCTGGGAGAAAAGGCGATGTTTGCAACCCCTGCCTTCAATCATCCAAGAGCAGCACACTTGGCATGGACGGGGCTTCAACAGTTGAAGGAAGGAAAAGGCATTCCTGCGCATGACTTAGTACCTGAGTATCTACAATTGGCAGAAGCGGAAGCCAAATGGATAGCGAAACAGGAAAAGTAGGGATATTACATGAGTGAGACACTATCAAAGCAGTTAGAATTTCGTTACATGACATTAGATGATGTGGAAAGAATTGCTGAGCTAGAGCGTATTTGTTTTCCGACTCCTTGGCCATTAGAAGCCTTTATTAATGAATTAACCATTAATCCGAATGCAAAATATATAGTAGCTGTACTAGACGGACAGGTTGTAGGGTATTGTGGAATGTGGCTCATTATTGATGAGGCTCATATCACCAATATTTGTATTCATCCCGATGTACGTGGTCAAAGGGTAGGATTGCAGCTCATGAAACAGATGATGGCCCTTGCGATGGTATTGGGCGGCGAAAGAATGACCTTGGAAGTGCGCCCGTCTAATGAAATAGCTCGGAACTTATACACAAAATTAGGCTTTGAAGAACATGGAAGACGAAAACGATATTATTCCGATAATAACGAAGATGCCATTATTATGTGGGTGAATTTACGTGAAGAGTAATCGACAATCTCGCTATATGAAGCGGGTACAACAACGTTATGAACAACAATTACAATCGAATCGACCAGTCTGTATTTTAGGCATTGAAACGAGCTGTGATGAGACATCGGCAGCCGTTATTGAGAATGGCACCACCATTTTATCCAACGTGATTGCTTCTCAAGCTGATATACACAAACGCTTCGGGGGGGTAGTACCTGAAGTTGCTTCTCGCAGACACGTGGAAAATATTACGGTGACGATAGAAGAGGCACTAGAGCTAGCTAATAAAAGCTGGGACGATATTTCTGCTATCGCAGTGACGTATGGCCCGGGATTAGTTGGGGCGCTTCTAGTCGGCGTAGCAGCTGCGAAAGCTATTTCCTTTGCAAAAGGAATTCCTCTCATAGGGGTTCATCATATTGCGGGGCATATTTATGCAAACCGCTTGGTGGAGGAAATGCAATTCCCGCTGATCAGTTTAGTTGTTTCTGGCGGACATACAGAGTTAATCTATATGAAAGAGCATGGGCATTTTGAGATTTTAGGCGAAACCCGTGATGATGCGGCCGGAGAGGCTTATGACAAGGTTGCCCGTTCATTGGAATTGCCTTACCCAGGCGGACCGCATATTGATCGGCTAGCTCATGAAGGGGAAGCAAGCATTAGCCTGCCACGAGCTTGGCTAGAGAAGGATTCGTATGATTTTAGCTTCAGCGGCTTGAAATCGGCTGTATTAAACACGCTTCACAATGCAAAACAGCGAGGAGAAGAAATTCCTGCGGCCAATCTGGCAGCAAGCTTCCAGACTTCAGTAGTTGAGGTTTTAGTAGAAAAGACGATTCGAGCCGCAAGAGAGTATCAGGCTAAACAAATATTATTAGCTGGCGGTGTAGCAGCAAATAAAGGACTACGTTCAGCATTAAGTGAGCGTTGCGCAAAGGAAGGACTGGCTCTAACTATCCCGCCACTTATTCTTTGCACAGATAATGCTGCTATGATCGCGGCGGCTGGATTTGTCTCATACCAACAGGGAAAATTTGCCGATCTTGATTTAAATGGTGTTCCTGGATTAGAATTGACCAACCCTTTTTAGTAAAAAGCTAAAAAGGGTTTTTTTGTTCTAATTATCCCCATAAAAGGAATTTGTCTAGGAGAGATGGGAAAGCTACTAAGGATTGTCGATGGGTTTCAAATGAACTTATGAACAATATCAACAATCATTTCTTAACAAATGTAATAAATCTGTTAATATCTTTGTGGATAATGTGGATAACGATGATGGTTAGTCTATAAATCTCTTATTTATGGTTTTTTTTCTGTTGAAAAGGCTATTTTAACTGTGGATAAATCTGTTGAAAAAATGTATTTAACAATATTCGACATAATCATTCAGCTTCTTGTTATTAACAGGAGGAATACCTTTATGAAAATAAAGTTGCTTCGGTGGATGCTTATATTGGTTGTAATTCTTGAGATCAGCTTTCCAAAAGCGGCATTTGCCACCTCTTCGCATAAAACATCTCCGCTACTAACCACACCATTTATTTCTATAAAGAATCGACAGGTAATTATACTCGCTGTGGATATGTTTTCTTTCAATGATCTTCAAGAGCTACGGTACCGTCAGCCTTTTGCTGGTCATATGCATAAGGCGGGCTATGCAGCATTAACGATGCGAACTGCGGGACCAAGAACGGCCGCGAATGGATATCTATTGATGGGTAGCGGAGGACAGGCTCAATATACAGAAGCCAGCGAAACGTTATACCAGCATAATGAATCTACAAGCAATAACGAAACAGCAGAACAACGAATGAGTCGCCTGACGAATCCGCATATGATTAACAAAAAAAGTGCACTCTTATATCCCGGTATTTTTCGTTTGCAAAGAGATAATGAAAACAAGCCGTATACAGCCAGAATTGGATTAATGGGAGACGGCATTGAACGTGTGGATGGTACGGTAGCTTTTTATGGAAATGCTGATTACGGAGAAAAGAAGCAACGACATGCCTCGTTATTGGGGGTTACTTCAACTGGAGAGATCAGAAAGGGAATGGTATCGCCCGATATGCTACTAGAAAAGGACTTACGTTATCCTTATGGTCTGCGTACAAAGAAAGATGTTGTGTTACAACAGATCGCAGAGGATAAAAGCTCAAGCCTAATCATTTGGCAATATGGAGATTTGGCAAGATTATACAGACAAATGCCTGAAATGTCACCCTCGCATTTTAAACAGATGTACCATCAAATTATTGGTGATTTAGCAAAGATAGCAGGTCAGATTATAGCTAAACTACAACCTGGACAAATGTTTCTGCTGCTCTCTGCAGATGCTAATCCAATTGCTATCAAAGAAAAGAGCATATTGACGCCATTTCTCATGTGGACATATTCAGGAGTAAAAACAGGCGAGTTAACGTCCATAACCACACGTCAGCCAGGACTAGTGAGTGGATTGGATCTATTACCAACCGTTTACCATTGGATTCATCTGCCTTTACCCGAACATGTAATTGGGCATGTGATTCATCCTGCAACGAATCAACCAATCCCATTCATTTCCACGACTGAAGTAAGTCAGGTGAAAGACAATCAGTCGGACTGGATAATTTCCTCTTTTTTCCAAAAAATAGACCGCATTCATCGTATATATGCGAACAGACCAAGTATTATTTATAGCTTCGTCATCCTTCAGTTGGCTGGCTTATTGTCGGGGCTTTTATTATGGTATCGCTATCAGTATCAATCTAGGGCGGTTTCAGTGCGTGTTCGTAAATTTGTCAGGCTATTGCTTACCGGATTGCTATTAGTCCCGTTTTTGCTTTTGCTTGAGCCTCTTGTGGATATCTCTTTACCTGTTCTTGCTACACTTTCGCTGTTAGGCATAGTAGCTGGGGTAATGGCTTACTGGTTATGTCGTCTCTCGCTATCAACTGGTTTTTTTCTGATAGGAGTATGCACGACGATCGGCTTATTAGTAGATGGATTTACGGGCGCCCACTTAATGAAGCGTTCTTTCCTCGGGTATGACCCGGTCATTGGGGCGCGTTTTTATGGAATGGGTAACGAATATGAGGGGGTATTAATTGGAGCAAGCCTGCTTTTTTTTGCTGCATTTTATCAATGGGAACAAGAACGGGAAAGAAAGCAAATAAAAGATGAACAGACGAACCTGTCTCTAGTGGGACTGATTCTGCTTATCGTATGTATGGGTATCATTCTATGGTATCTGGCTTCTCCTCAGTATGGCACGAATGCAGGGGGATTTTTGGCAACTGGACTCGCGTATGTGGTTACGTTGCTTCGATTTTATCAAATCCGTCTACGCAAAATAAGCCCCCTCTTGATAGGAGGAAGCTTATTAGTTGGTATAGCGAGTTTACTTATTATTCATCTGTTTTCGATGCAACCAATGACTCATGTAGGTAAAGTTGCTCATGACATTATAACGGGTAACTGGATAGAAGTGGGTCAGATTATTCAGCGGAAGCTGGAAATGAACCTTCGCCTGATCCGTGTTTCTTTATGGAGTAAGGTATTTTTTCTATCCCTGTTTATTGTCAGTGTCATCAGCTTTTATCCGCAGCAGTATATGCGTAGATTGTATGCCAGCTATCCCGCCTTGGTTATGGGTTTTAGCGGGATCATGGCAGGGTCGTTGGCTGGCCTTTTTTTAAATGATTCAGGTATTGTGTCAGCGGCCACGTCGATCATTTTTTTTGTAAGTCCTGCACTACTCTTAACTCTACAGGAAGATAAGATAGCTAGAAAGTATTAGTCCATCGACAGCTCTTCCCATTCTGCATACAATTGATCAATCGTTGTTCGAGCCTGGCTAATCAGATCATTACGCTTCTGGGCCTCAACATGATCAGAATAAACATCAGGATGACATAATTCTTCTTCCCAGGCAGCGATTTTTTCCTCGTTATCCTGAATACTTTTTTCAATTTCTTCTAAACGTCGTTGGCGTTGCCGCTCCTTACGCTTCGCTTCTTTATCAAGCTCATAGTTGCTTTTCTCTGGAGTGCTTGGTCTGGCTGCTGAGGTTTTTGGATTTGTCTGTTCAACCTTTTCCTGAGCTTGTTCTACAAGCTCTTGTTTTTTATCCAGATAGTAGTCGTAATTACCAAGGTAGCTTGTTACTCCAGTTGGAGACATCTCTAGAACGCGAGTAGCCATTTTGTTTAGAAAATATCTGTCGTGGGATACAAATAAAATCGTGCCGGGATAGTCATATAGGGCATTCTCTAATACCTCTTTACTGATGATATCCAGATGGTTAGTCGGCTCGTCGAAAATCAAGAAATTGGCTTCCTTTAACATTAATTTAGCCAAAGAGACACGTGCGCGCTCGCCGCCGGACAAGTCGCCAATTCTCTTTAACACGTCATCGCCACTAAACAAGAAGTTTCCAAGAATGGTGCGGACCTCTTTCTCCTGCATCTGAGGATAATCATCCCATAGCTCTGCCAAAATAGTTTTGCTCATATTTAACTCGCGTTGTTCCTGATCATAGTAGCCAATGGTTACATTACTTCCCAGATCTATATGTCCTTGTTTAGCTGTAAGCTGACCCACAATCGTTTTAAGTAAAGTAGATTTTCCGATCCCGTTTGGTCCTACTAGTGCAACACGCTCTTCGCGTTCTAAATCAAAGGTCAACTGAGAGGAAAGCGTGACCTCCTCGTAGCCAATGGCAAGATTTCGAACCTTAAGCACGTTATTTCCGCTCATTTTGGCAATTTCAAAGGAGAAATGGGCAGATTTGTTACTCGCAATCGGTTTATCCATTCGATCGATTTTTTCAAGTGTTTTCCGTCTGCTTTGCGCACGTTTGGTAGTAGACGCTCTAGCGATATTGCGCTGAATAAAATCCTCTAATTTTGCGATTTCTTCCTCTTGCTTTTCAAAACGGCGCAGCTCCTGCTCTAAACGCATCGCCTTTTGATCCAAATAGCGGCTGTAGTTACCTACATAGCGTTGCGCCTGATGACGTTCTATTTCATAGACGATATTTACTAGCTTATCTAAAAAGTAACGGTCATGGGAAACGACTAGGATAGCACCCTTGTAATTTTGCAAATAGACCTCTAGCCAGGATAACGTTTCGATATCCAAATAGTTCGTAGGCTCGTCTAACAGCAATAAATCAGGTGACTGAAGAAGTAACTTCGCTAATGCCAGACGTGTTTTTTGACCGCCGCTTAACGTATAAATAGGTGTTTCATAATCCATGTCTGAAAAACGAAGACCGTGAAGTACACCGCGAATACTAGCTTCATAGCTATAACCGCCTTTTTCTTTAAAGGCTTCCACGCGATGTGAATAGGTCTCCATAATCTGCTGATATTTTTTTTCGTCCTCAAAGACTGCGGGATCGCCCATCATAGCTTCCATCTTGCGTAGCTCTTTTTCCTCTGATTGAAGATGCTCAAAAACAAGAAGCATCTCTGCCCAGATGGAGTTATTGGATTCCAGACCGCTGTTTTGGGCTAGGTAACCGATTGTTACATCCTTTGGTTTACGAAGCATTCCGCTATCATAGCTAAGTTCGCCTGCTATAATTTTCATCAGCGTAGATTTCCCGGCTCCATTTACTCCAACCAAACCGATCCGTTCTAACGTTTGTACTTGTAAAGATATATCCTGTAAAATGGTTTCAACACCATATGACTTCGTTATGTGCTCTGCTTGTAATAAAATCATAGCTTTCACCCCGAGATGATATTCAGATCTCTATCCTAACAGTGTACCTAAAGCAGAGGTCGGGAACAAGGGGAGCCGATCAATAGGTGGGCAAATAAGGGGGGCAAAGTATGCACATGCTAGAGAAGAAACGCTTGAGACAGGTGATGATTAGCGCGCGGGATTTGTTGAGTGAAGAGGATCGCGAGCAAAAATCCGATAGGGCTACACAGCATTTATGGAGTATCAAAGCTGTAAAAGAAGCTCAAACGATTATGTGTTTTAGTTCGTTTGGAAGCGAAATCAATACGTGGTCTTTTATAGAAGAGGCAAGAGAGCGTGACATAAAGATTGCTCTTCCCCTGACAAATCGAGAGCATAAAAAAATAATACCTTATACATATGAGAGCAGAAGTAGCTTGAAGAAGGGGGCTTACGGTATCTGGGAGCCAGACCCCACGCGTTCAACAGAGCTGAAGCTGTCAGAGATTGAAGTAGTGATTGTTCCAGGAGTAGCCTTTGATCGGCAAAAAGGACGCTTAGGCTATGGAGCCGGTTATTATGACCGATTTTTCCAAAGTCTGCCGCATGAACCTAGGCGAATTGGATTTTGCTTAGCTATGCAGGTGATTGAAAAGGTGCCAATAGAGCCTTTTGATATCCATTTGGATCAAATCGTCACCGAAGAGGGAATTATCTGAATTTGAAACAATTTGGACATACATTACACCATTCCCAAAAAGATGGTATTGTATAATTGTGATGGTATTGGAGGAGGGTTTAACATGTCAGGATGGAAAATAGGCATCATTACGGCTAGTGATTCAATCGCTGGTGGGGAAAGAGAGGATGATCGAATTCAGTTGGTGCGCGGGTTAGTCAAACAGCACTTGCATACGGAAAACATTATTTATCGTTGTTTACCGGATGATATGGAAGAACTGAAGGAGCATATGATCGAATTGGTGGATCGAGAAAAATGCGATATTCTCATTACCACAGGTGGAACAGGATTGAGTCCGCGGGATGTTACACCGGAAGTGACGTCATGGGTAATTGATCGTCCAGTACCTGGCTTAGCGGAGGAGATGCGTCGTGCAGGTTTAAAGCAATCTCGCCGCGCTATGTTAACACGTGCTGTTGCAGGGACAAGGGGCAACAGTTTGATTTTCAATTTACCAGGAAACCCTAAAGGAGTCGAGGTCTGCTTTATAGCTATTGCAGACATGCTGCCGGACGCTTTGCATATTTTGCAGGGCTCAGAAGAAGCCGGTGAAGACTGGGGTGGAATCGGATGGTAGAAAAGCCGAACTTTAAAGTCGTGCCTGTCCGCGAAGCGGTGGGCATGATTTTGCCTCATGATATGACGCAGATTTTACCCGGGGAGTTCAAGGGTAGGCTGTTTAAAAAAGGGCATGTTATTAAAGCAGAAGACATAGAGCCACTGCTTTCTATAGGAAAAGAGCATGTTTATATCATGGATATGCCTCCTGGCTTTATCCATGAAGAAGAAGCAGGTCAAAGAATTGCCCAAGCTGTTGCAGGTACAAATCTTATTTTAACAGAGCCATACGAAGGTAAGGTTTCAATGAAGGCAAAAACAAACGGGCTTTGTAAAATCAATGAGCAGGCCGTTCATGCTTTAAATGAATTAGAAGGTATAGCCCTTTCCACTATCCTAACGAATCAAATGGTAACAGAGGGGCAGTCTGTGGCTGCCACTCGCATTATCCCTTTGATTATGAAAGAAGAAAACATTCTCGGGTTAGAACGTTTGGCTAAACAGTTTGAAGGGCCGATCGTGGATGTGTTGCCCATTCCTGCTCGCAGGGTAGGAGTGGTCACGACAGGAAGTGAGGTTTATCAGGGACGAATCCAAGATAAGTTTGGTCCTGCTATTAGAGCTAAGGTAGAAGCGTTAGGCTCTCAGGTAGTTGAGCAACGTTTTGCCCCAGATGATAAAGAGATGATACAACATGAGATAGAGTATTTCCTGTCACAAGGAGTTGATCTCATCTGTGTAACAGGCGGTATGTCTGTTGATCCAGATGATAAAACACCCGGGGCAATTGCTGGTGTAGGCTCTGATGTTATACGTTATGGTACGCCGATGTTGCCTGGTTCTATGCTGATGATCGCCTATAAAGGAGACACCCCTATTCTAGGGTTACCTGGAGCGGTGATGCATGAGCCTGTTACATCGTTTGATGTTTTTTTGCCTAGAATCCTTTACGGAGAACGCATCCAAGAAAGTGATATGACACGACTTGGTTATGGTGGTTTACGTAAGTGCTAATAATTTAATGAGTGGAGATGTTAACTATGGGTAGTGGAATTGGAGCTTCAGGTTTTGTTATATTGATCATTTTAGCTATCATCTTTTTTGGACCTAAAAAGCTACCAGAGTTAGGGAGAGCTATGGGCAGTACTTTGCGAGAGTTCAAAAAAGCTACAAGTGGACTTGCCAATGATGATTTTGACGAGAATAAAAAAGAGAAACCAGCCGAACAGCAATTGGTAGCAGCGACTGCTAAACCAGCGGATACAGTGGAGACCTCCGAGAAAATTGACCGTGAAAAGTTAGAGCGTGAAATTCGTGAGCGTTTGGAACGCGAGCGTCTAGAAAAGGAAATTCGCGCAAAAATCGAACAGGAGCGTAAAGAAGCGTCCTCTTCCAGCGAACCAAAAGCGTAAGAAGAAGGTAGGCAGGTTGGATGGGTAAACAAAGAGATATGACTATATGGGAACATATTGGCGAATTGCGTAATCGTCTTTTAATTGTTCTACTCGTTTTTGTTATCGGATTAGCAGTGGGATTATACTACGCCGGGCCAGTTGTTATGTATCTACAGCAAACGCCTATGGCTAATCTTTCTATGAATACGTTAGTTTCCTTGAAGCCTTCCGATGCTCTGCAGGTGTACATGCAGTTTGCTTTCTTGGTTTCGATGATATTAACTACACCCGTATTTTTGTTACAGTTATGGGCGTTTGTTAAACCAGGTTTAAAGCCACATGAAACGAAGCTAACCTTATCATTCATTCCCGTTATTTGTCTGTTGTTTCTGGTTGGATTAGCTTTTGGCTATTATGTTGTGTTCCCGTTAGTGGTTCTGTTTATGACGAACATTAACGTTCAGTTGGGTACTCCAGTCATGTGGGGATTAGGGGAGTATTTCTCTTTTATGTTTAATATGATTGTACCTTTTGGATTTTTGTTTGAACTCCCGATCTTGGTCATTTTACTAACAAGGCTGCGGATCATCAATCCGGTAAGGCTGTCTAAAATAAGAAGATATGCATATTTTATTTTGGCTTTTATTGCGATTGTGATTACACCTCCTGACTTCATGAGTGACTTTATCGTAATGATTCCGTTATTTGTTTTGTATGAGATTAGTGTGTTTCTGTCCAAAGTCATTTATCGTCGACAGTTGAAAGAGGATGAGGCGTGGGAACATGAATACGGCATCGGGGAAGTTCAGGCTGATTCTGAAATTAAATAGCAGTATTTCAAAGAGCATAAGGTTATATTTATGCTCTTTTTGTGTAAATATAGTTGCAGAACTTGTCATGAATCGGTAGGATTCTTAAGTAGGAACCAAAAATTGGAGGTGTTTGAAGCTTGAACGAGAATTATTCGGAGCAAGTGTATCGGGAAGAGAGTAACTTTCCTAAAATTTTGAGATTGTTTGCGATTTCACTGCTGGTGTCTACGATTGGTAGTGCGGTAGGAACAGCATTTGTTCCCCCTGCCTTTATCCTGCCACTGGTTGTTGTTGAATTGCTAATGCTGTTTGGCGCCTTTTTTATGCGTAGAAAGGGTGTTCGAATCGGGTATGGATTCTTATTTGCCTTTGTGTTCATCAGTGGAATCACGCTTGGGCCAACTCTACAATACTACGCAATGAAAAATGGGGCCTTGCTGGTTAACGCAGCTTTCCTCATCACTACCGTTATCTTTATTTCATTGGCCGGTTATGCTTATGTGTCCAAACGCGACTTCAGTTCAATCGGCGGCTTTTTGTTTGCGGCTCTTATTGGCTTGATCCTGTTACAGGTGCTAAATCTGTTTATTCCATTAGGAACGGGAATGCAGCTATTGATAGCATCTGGAGGGATTTTGATTTTTAGCGGCTATATCCTATACGATGTATCTCAGTTCAAACATGGGGTAGAAGAAGATGATGTCCCAATGGCTGTTATTTCGCTTTACCTCGATTTTATCAATTTGTTCTTGTCGTTGCTCCGTCTTTTAGGAATTTTAAATAGTGATGATTAGTACTTAAAAATGCAGGTGCCCCCCTCTGAGCTTTTTCAGGAGGGGGGCTTTTGCGTATGGATGGAAGCTTATTGTTTTACAGAAATACTCGCTCTGTTTGGTATAGCGGCTTTTTGTTGAGCAAATACTATATGGACGAAATGGGCTTGAAAAGGAGTGAAATAGATGAAAAAAAGAAAGTGGATTGTAGTATCTGCTATTTTTTTATCCGTATCAGCGGTGGTGGCTGGTTTCACTATGATAAAGGCAGGTGCAATCTCAGGAATTCTCCCATTCTTACATAAGGGTGAGCAAGCAACGGCCACTAGCGGTACCCCAACAGGAAACGATTCAGATGGAGCGCAGATAGCTGGAGAGAATGTCGAGCTATTTGATAGTGACCAACAAAAGGTTGTATCCCATTATTCAAATAGCACTCTCTTTCAACAGGAAGCTCAAACGATTTTACACTCAGTGAGCGGGAGAGTCCAGGATATTAGCCCGCAGTTGGAGCATTGTTATATTTTAAAAATCCCTGTGGACCCTCCAATAAAAGTATCTGTCCCGAAAGAAAAGATGAAAGATCATATCTCGCGGGTTTTTGTGGTGATGCCAAAGAATGGGAAACGCAAACCATGGCTTATCCTGCATAATCAGCGTGAGGAAACCATATTGGCGGAGTTTACCAGAGATGTAAGTACGATACGCGAACTCATCAAGAAATAATTTATCTGGTTGCAGAGAGCGTAACGAAGTTTTCGGTAAAATAGTCAGAAAAGACGCCTACACCTAGCTCTTCAAATTGCTTTTCAAGCACGTTTTTACGATGCCCCAAGCTATTTAACCAGCTTTGAGAGGCCTCTATAGCATCTGGAAATCCTGCGGCGATATTTTCTCCTGCCATTCGATAGGACAGACCATTTTTCTTCAGTCGATCAAATGGAGATAAGCCTGTTGTTGCGGAAATATGATCAAAATACTGATTGCGCTGCATATCGATGCTATGATTACGGGCTGTGATGGCTGCTTTTTCGTTCCAACGTAATGGTGGAATTTGATAGCGATAGCGAATGACATTGGTTAAATCTAATATCTGCCGTTCCATCGCTCGATTAATCTCCTCCTGACTTTTAGCATCAGGGGTAGGAGGAGTGAAATTGGGTGCTTCCCCTGTATAAGTCCACTTCGTTTCGTAGAACCCACCCTGAAGCAGAACTAGCTTGTCGATGAGTCGGATGCCAGTAACCTTCTGTTGATTATGCTTGTCCAAGTAAAATAAGACAGGAATATCACCTACTAGCTGTAATGGTCGCTGTGCTTCATCATTTTTTATTTCCACAAATGTATCCTCATAAGAAAAGGTAACGCGCTCCTGTAAAGAATAGCTCTTTTTGAGCGTATCGTATGAAGTGCCAATACGTATTTGATTGGTTAATGCGGCTTTCGGACTATTAGAAAAGACATCTACTACCTTCCCTTTTAAAATGCCCACCTGTACGTAACGATCAGGATGCTTGTTATAAATCCACCATTCATATCCAAATAAGCTAGGTTCCCGACGATCAGGGATACCTAATGTGGCTTCCACCTGCTGAGAACTCATATGCAAGGAGACTCCAAAAAGAATAGGATCAGAAAAAAGGGGCTTCGTTGAGGCCTCTCTTTTTTCCGCGGTAGATAAAACTTGCTTCATAGAAGGGGTGACTATTTGTTGATTTTGCTGAAGGGGCGATTTAGCAGATGCGGTGTGCCCAGGTGTCAGCGTTGTCAGGAAAACGGCTTTAGTTGTTTCTTTTACTGTTTCAATCACATCAGCAGAAGTACCCTTGGTTTTGTCAGAGTCTGATGGATGTAACGTGCTTGTTTTCGTAAAAAGAGGAGAGAAGATCATCCTCATATGACTTTTCATCTCAGATGAGGCTTGCGTGCTTGTTTGCAACAAAACAAAAAGTGAAAGTCCAAGAGTTGTAACAAGAAACCAGCTTTTTTTAGGCATGTACTATTCCTCCTCGCAGTCTAGCAATCTGTCTCTATTGTATCTATAAGTACATATCGTCAAGTATAGAACTAATAAATAGAGTTTTGTATAAAAGAAAAAGAAGGTGGAATAAGAGAGTTCCAGAAGATATATGTATGAAGAGACTGGATGCTTAGTCCCAGACCTTACAGGGAGAGAAGTTTTTGTCTGTAAATGTACTTGAAAATACTTGCAAAGCATTCAGTGATTTATTATTATAGGAATTGGGTGTTAGCACTCCTTAAAGGTGAGTGCTAACCGTTTAAGAAAAATTATGTACTATCTTTGAGGAGGGTGTTTTTTGTGTTGAAGCCATTAGGTGATCGTGTCGTACTTGAACCAATTTCTAAAGAAGAAACAACTGCTAGTGGTATTGTTTTGCCTGATACTGCAAAGGAAAAACCACAAGAAGGTCGTATTGTTGCAGTGGGTTCTGGTCGCATTGAAAACGGTGAGCGTATCGCCCTTGAAGTAAAAGAAGGCGATAAAGTAATCTTCTCTAAATATGCTGGTACAGAAGTTAAGCTGGACAACAAAGAATATTTGGTACTTCGTGAGTCCGATATTTTGGCAGTTATCGGCTAAGGTACCGTCACATACTGATTTACCCTAAACACATATTTCTATTTGGAGGTTGAGTATTAGATGGCAAAGCAAATCAAGTTCTCCGAAGATGCACGTCGCTCTATGTTGCGCGGTGTAGAAACTCTTGCAAATGCAGTTAAAGTAACACTTGGACCTAAAGGTCGTAACGTTGTTCTGGAAAAAAAATTCGGTTCTCCATTGATTACAAATGATGGTGTAACGATTGCAAAAGAAATCGAACTAGAAGATGCATACGAAAACATGGGTGCGCAATTGGTTAAAGAAGTTGCTACTAAAACCAACGATATCGCTGGTGACGGTACAACTACTGCAACTGTACTTGCTGCTTCCATGATTCGTGAAGGTCTAAAAAATGTAACTGCTGGTGCTAACCCAATGGTAATTCGTCGCGGTATGGATAAAGCGGTTCGTGCTGCTGTAGAAGAAATCCATTCTATTTCCAAACCAGTAGAAAGCAAAGCTGCAATTGCACAAGTTGCTTCTATTTCTGCTGATGATCCTGAAGTAGGTAGCTTGATTGCTGAAGCTATGGAAAAAGTAGGAAAAGACGGCGTTATTACTGTTGAAGAATCCAAAGGTTTCGCAACAGAGCTTGAAGTGGTTGAAGGTATGCAATTCGACCGTGGATACGCTTCTCCTTACATGATCACTGATACTGATAAAATGGAAGCTGTTCTTAACAATCCGTTTATCTTAATCACTGATAAAAAAATCGGAAACATCCAAGAAGTATTGCCGGTACTTGAGCAGGTAGTACAAAGCGGTAAACCTTTAGTTATCATTGCTGAAGATGTTGAAGGCGAAGCTTTGGCTACTTTGGTAGTTAATAAATTGCGTGGTACTTTCACAGCAGTAGCGGTTAAAGCTCCTGGATTTGGTGATCGTCGCAAAGCGATGCTGCAAGATATCGCTATTCTTACTGGCGGTGAAGTAATCACTGAAGAATTGGGCCTTGATCTTAAAGCAACAAAAGTCGAACAATTGGGCCGTGCTGCGAAAGTTGTTGTTACTAAAGAACACACAACAATCGTTGAAGGTTCTGGGGATAAAGCAGCTATCGAAGGTCGTGTAGCTCAAATCCGTCAACAAATCGAAGACACTACATCTGAATTTGATCGTGAAAAATTGCAAGAGCGTCTAGCTAAATTAGCTGGTGGTGTTGCAGTTGTTAAAGTTGGTGCTGCTACAGAAACTGAGTTGAAAGAGAAAAAACTTCGTATTGAAGATGCTCTGAACTCTACTCGTGCGGCTGTAGAAGAAGGTATCGTAGCAGGTGGTGGTACAACACTAATTTCTGTTATGCATGCTATCGAGAAGCTAAACCTTCAAGGAGAAGAAGGTCTAGGTGCACAAATCGTTCTTCGTGCTTTGGAAGAGCCTGTACGCCAAATCGCAGCAAATGCTGGATTGGAAGGTTCCGTAATCGTAGAGCGTTTGAAAAAAGAAGAAATAGGTATTGGCTTCAATGCTGCTACTGAACAATGGGTAAATATGATTGAAGAGGGTATTGTAGACGCGGCTAAAGTAACTCGCTCTGCTCTATCTAATGCTGCTTCAGTTGCTGCTATGTTCTTAACTACAGAAGCGGTTGTTGCAGATAAACCAGAAGAAAATAAACCAGCAATGCCAGACATGGGCGCTATGGGTGGCATGGGCGGAATGGGTATGATGTAAGCAGTTATACCTAAACTGCGAAGAGGTGACGATTTTGTCACCTCTTTTTTCTTTATTGTGATTGAAAACGTTTAGAGGATCGTTGCTAGTATTGCACGAGAGCTTATGCTAGAGAACCTCGTATTAGTAGAAGAGCTTTCTTGGTATAGATAATCAGGATGACGTTATTGCTTATACTAGAGGAAAAGTCGATGCTGTTTTTATAGGTTCGTTTAATTAGGGTTGAAAAATATTTAGGAAAAAATAAAAAAGCTTGCATAACACGTCTTAAGTTTGGTATTATAAAAAACGTCGCTTTAAGCGATGTTATCAACTCTATAAAAAATCTCTTAAAAAAGTTTTGAAAAACTATTGACTTTAAGATGATGATCTGATAGAGTTATAAAGGTAAGCGAGAGACACAACGAACTCGCTTGAGGGTGAAAAAGTGTTCTTTGAAAACTGAACAGTAAAATGTTTGATAGAAACACTAGCCAAGCAAGTTTTGAAGCTTTGATCAAGAACTACTTTAATGGAGAGTTTGATCCTGGCTCAGGACGAACGCTGGCGGCGTGCCTAATACATGCAAGTCGAGCGAGGGTTTTCGGACCCTAGCGGCGGACGGGTGAGTAACACGTAGGCAACCTGCCTGCAAGACTGGGATAACAATGGGAGATCTATGCTAATACTGGATAGAGTCTTGCTTCGCCTGCTGCAGAACGGGAATGTGGCGCAAGCTATCACTCGCCGATGGGCCTGCGGCGCGT
>NZ_LSSO01000199.1:0-20571 GCF_001645205.1 Brevibacillus sp. SKDU10
AAACAATTATTTGGTTAACAATATTCTATATTTCGACACAATTTAGATAAAAATAGGTATTAGGTAATATTTCCAGTTTTGGATTTTTAGCCGATACTATGGTATGGAAATAAAATTCCAATTTAAAAAAAGGAGTCGATTAGAAGAATGAATTACAAGTGGCTAAGTATGATGACGGCAAGTGCAGTTTTACTCTCCAATGGTGCATTATGGCTACCTGCACCTGCCAATGCAGCAACAAACACAGTAAACAAATCCGTATTCTCACTAAGTAAGCAGCCTCCTTTACCTCAGTTCAAAACAGATGCAGGGGTACTCGGAGCTGAGGTAACTCCACTGGGAGAAGAGGAGCTTCGTACTGAAACTTTTTCCCAGCTAGAGAAAAAAAGCAAGCGAGCTAAGCGACAAGCCCTTCAAGCAACTCATGCTGAACAACAAACGTACAGTATGTCGGACTTAAATAGACTTAGCAATGAAGAGCTAGTAGAAGTTCTACGTAAGATAGAATGGAAGGATATTCCTGATTTATTCAAATTTAATTCAGATTCAGTTGAATTCTATTCAGACCGCGATCGGGTTCAGGCCGTTATTAATGCCCTTCAGGACAGTGGTAGGTCCTTTTCTGATCATGATGCACGCGGAATTTCGACATTGGTAGAGGTTTTACGTTCAGGTTATTATCTGGGCTACTACCATAAAGAGTTAAAATACCTTGATCAGCCAGACTATAAGAAAAAGGTACTGCCTGCTGTTAAGATCATTATGGCAAACAAGTATTTTGCATGGGGAACTAAGACACAACAGGAAGTTATCGGTGCTACGGGGAAACTTATCTCAAACACTACGGTAGATGTTGAGATCATAACAAAGATGACTGGACTAGTTTCAGACTTTATCGATCATTTTGATGAGTATGGAAAAGATCGTGATATGAGCAGTTCCTTTTATTCTGTAGTTCAAGGGATTGGGTACGTACTCATGTGGCAAGTGCGTGAACCAGAGGATCAAAAAGCGTTCCATGGTAGAATTGATAATTACTTGGAACAAATGTTCCGCATCGCCCACAAGGATCGGGCATCTAGTGATCTTTCGTGGCTAGTAAGCAACGGTTTGTACTACACCGGTTCTTTAGGGCATTACCACAGTACCCCGGAGAAAGGTAATCAAATTCTCACGGAAGCAATGAATTTGTATCCAAAGCTTAGCGAATTGTATTTTGTGGCAGCAGAGCAAATTTCTTATCACTATGATGAAAAGAATTACTATGGTAACCAAATTGATCTGAAGCAATTAAAAGAAGAAGGGAAAAAGAAATATCTGCCAAATCGCTATGAATTTGATGGAGGAAAATTTATCTTCCGTACAGGGGATCAGTTAACGGAGGAACAGCTACAGCGACTTTATTGGGCTGCGAAAGAAGTAAAAGCTCAATTTCACCGTGTCGTAGGTAATGACCAAGAGCTAGAAAAGGGTAATCCTGATGATGTGCTAACTGTGGTCATCTACAATAACCCTGATGAATACAGAATGAACAAATCTTTATACGGTTATGAAACGGAAAATGGTGGAATTTACATTGAAGGGGATGGGACATTCTTTACTTATGACAGAACCCCAGAGCAAAGCATTTATTCACTAGAGGAATTGTTCCGTCACGAGTTTACCCATTACTTACAAGGTCGATACGTGGTTCCAGGATTGTTCGGTCGAGGAGAGATGTATCAAAATGGACGCTTGCCTTGGTTTGAAGAAGGTGGGGCAGAATTTTTTGCCGGCGCTACCAGAACAGATGGCATTCATCCACGCAAATCTGTTGTAGGTAACCTAAGATATGATGATCGATCTAGCCGTATGTCTGTGTCAGATACCCTGCATGCTCAATATGGTTCGTGGAATTTTTATAATTATGGATTTGCCATGCAGTATCATTTGTTCCAAAACGATTTTCCAATGATGGATAGCATTCATAACGCTATTATGAAAAACGACGTAGCCCAATTTGATCGATATATTGAGCAGTTGAGCAGAGACAAGCGAGTAAATGACGCATATCAACAGACGATTGATGAGCTGGTACAGAATTATGAAGATTGGGATGTGCCACTTGTATCGGATGATTATCTAAAGGATGTGGAGCCAAAGCAGAAGGAAGAAATTTATGCGGAAATTTCTGAAGTTACAGGCTTGCGTGACGTAGAGACCGCAGAGCACGAATCAGAATTTTTCAATACCTTCACCTTACATGGAACCTATATTGGCGACAGATCAGAAGGAGAAGAGCAAGACTGGAAGAAGATGAATCAAGTAACAGATGACTTCTTGAAGAAGTTGAGTGAAAAATCGTGGAATGGTTATCGAACTATAACCGCTTACTTTGTGAATTATAAGGTAACGAAGGATGGTAGATTCTCCTATGATGTAGTATTTCACGGCAAACTGCCAGAAGGTAGTTATAGCGGGAACCTAGCCCCTGTAGTAGAAATAAATGGTCCGTATACAGGAGTTGTAGCTGAGTCCGTTTCGTTTAGCAGCAAAGGAACACGCGATAAAGACGGAAAGATTATGTCTTACCAATGGGATTTTGGCGATAGTCAGACAAGTCAAGAAGAGAATCCAACACACGTGTATGCTGAAGCAGGAACCTACGAGGTAAGCTTGCAGGTAACCGATGATGCTAAACAAAAAGTGACCAAAAAGACAACCGTAACCATTAGTGAAAAAGCGAATAAGCCGTCAGATAACTCTAATGATTCTTTCGAAAATGCCAGCAAGCTAGAAGCATTTGGTAAGCAAATAAAGGCTGAGCTGAGCCAACAGAAACAAGAGGATGTATTCTATTTTGATGTGAAAAAACCAGATAACATTGATGTTTCAGTAGAAGTGAAGGATGGAAAAGGAGTGGCGTGGCTATTATTCCACGAGGATGATCTGAAAAATTACATTGCCTATCCAAATCAAGGTGAAGGCGATCAGTTAATGGCTACTCTTGAAGCAAAACCAGGACGATATTATCTTTATGTGTATTCAACAACAGAGGAGCCCGTTTCCTACAAGTATCAAGTAAGTCTGGCTGGTGGCTCGAAGGATTTTACAGAAAGTGAGCCTAACAATCGATTCGAAGACGCGAATGGTCCATTGCCGCTAGGTGAACCTGTTAAAGGAATACTAGATGAGGACGACAATGCCGATGTCTACCGTTTTGAACTGAAAAAAGAGAGTGATGTAGAAATTATTCTGAAGCATACGAAAAAAGAGGGAATTAACTGGTTGCTCTACCATGAGGATGATTTGAAGAACCCCGTTTCGTATCCAGCAGAGATCGACAAGGGAAGAATGAGCGCTACTTATACAGCCGAACCTGGTCTATACTATCTGTATGTCTATAAATATCAAGATGAGGTAATCCCATATACCATATCAGTAAATAAGTAGGATTATAAAGCAGTAAAAAGCAATTATATTCATTAATATGCACCCCTTACAGTAAGCATTGATATCCTTTCTATGGATATCGAACGTGGCTGTAAGGGGTTTTAACGTTTATCTAGCAGTGAGGAGACTTTACATCATGGAATTCGATCCTTATAATTGAGTGTGTCAACTATTAACTAACTCAAGTGTGGTGATCACATGAACAACAAACGGGATTGGATTGAAATACGGGGAGCCAGACAAAATAATTTAAAGAATATTAGCGTCAAATTTCCAAGAAATAAGTTATCAGTGGTAACAGGTGTATCTGGCTCAGGTAAATCTACCTTACTGTTTGATATTTTGTGTCAGGAGGGAGAGCGAAAGTTTATTGGCGCAACTGGTAGAGCAGCGGATCATGTACGCCTTTTTGTCATAGGCCTGTAGAAAATATTACAATGGCCCACTTTTCTTTTAACACCTTGGCCGGGGCTTGTCCAAAATGCTTTGGTCTTGGGAAAATCGTCGAACCAAATTATAAAAACGATTCTTGATGCTTCTCTTTCTATTAAAGAAGGCGGGATTAAGGTTTGGAAGAAAGGCTTTGTTTGGCATTTCGGTCCTTTGCTTGTCCGGGCGGCCAAATACTATGGGATTCCTTTTCGAGAGGAGGATTTACATACTCCGATCGGTGAGCTTGTCAAGCAAGCACTAGCTTTATTTTCGAAGATGGATAAAATCAAACAAAAGCTTGTCTACTTAGATAAAATTGGCTTAGGATATATAAAATTGGGTCAACCAGCAAATACCTTGTCTGGTGGAGAGGCACAAAGAATCAAATTGGCCTCGGAGCTAGCTACTGCAGCTGGACGAAATACACCTGTATATTTTAGATGAACCTTCAGTGGGATTACATGAAAGCGATGCCGATAAACTCATTCAGGTTCTTCATGAATTGGTCGATAGAGGAAACAGTGTTGTTGTTATCGAGCATCATATGAGCTTGATCCGTCAGGCTGATTGGATTATTGAGATGGGGCCAGGAGGTGGGGAAGACGGAAGGCGCGTGATCGCCCAAGGAACTCCTCAACAACTGAAGGCCAATCCAAATTCTGTTATCAAACCATATTTATAGAGCTTTGAAGGAAGGTGCTTTTTTGAAAAAATCATTGGAAGACAGCTTTATTCCGTTTCAATGTGAAATTGTAAGCCGTCATAATAAATTTAATATCGAGGGAATTACGTCTGCTCAGTACAATGTTTTAGAGCTTGTCCAAACACAAGGTCCAAAAACAACAAATGAACTGGCGAGTGCACTAGGGATAACGGTATCAGGTATCTCAAAATTAACCAAAAAACTTTTGCAGAAAGGATTGATTGAACAACAACGCAGTCAAGCAGATAGGCGGTATTACCATATTGTCTTGACAGAAGCGGGAGTGGATTTTCTGAGGAAAGCAGAAAAATCACGCAAGGAGATCATTCAATTAATCGGAAAAGCACTTTCAAAAGAAGAAATCGAAGCCTTTAGCCGAATTTGTTCCAAGTTGAATACATATTTGACTAATCATAAAGAAAAGTAGGTGACTGACCCTATGAATGGACTAGAAAATGTAATATCCCCGATAACAAAATTTGAAGAGTCTGATATTCCAGGATTAATAGAGCTCTCGTCTTCTGTAGGTTGGGATTATGACCGAAATGAAATCAACACCATTATGTTATCTGGCAACGTTTATGGACATAAAAACAAAGACGGGAGAATTGTCTCAAGTGCAGCCATTATCCGATACGGCCTCAAACTAGCCTCTATTGGCATGGTCATTGTAAGACAGGAATATCGAGGACTGGGCTTAGGAAGAAAAGCTACGCAAAAATGCTTAGAATCGATTCCTGATCATATGCCAGCTATGCTTATTGCCACAGAGGATGGGAAACCCATGTATGAAAAGATGGGCTTTCATTTTACAGACTGTGTTCATAAATATCTTTGTTCAAACTATCGTTTTACCCCTTCTAGTAGGAATATAGTAGCTAATATACAGCCGATGTATATGGAAGATTTGCCACAGGTCATAAAAATAGACAAAGATGCCTTTGGTGTAGAGAGAGGAGCATTTCTTCGCCATAGATATAATCAGGCAAAAGAGGCAGTGCTTGTGAAAAGTCCTGACGGTCAGGTAGTAGGCTATGGTTTATCTATACTTGGGCCCATTAATCTCATAGTAGGCCCTATCGTCGCTCCGAATGCTGATATAGCATTCGCAATAGTGAATCAATTAGCTAAGCAGCATTCAGGTAAGGTAAGAATTGATGTACCCTCAGAAAATGAGCCGTTTATGTCTTATATTGAAGCATGCGGGTTTGAAAAGGCGAATCAGCCACCTATCATGATTACAAAAGCAAATCATTTACCTGCTCGCAACAAAACATTATTCGGAATTGCAGCACAGATATTTGGATGAAGCATTCCAATCCGAATGAAGCAACCATTAGCTTCAACAGCCGGTAGCAGTTACTCGCGAAATGACAGACTATCAAATTTTTTTCAAGATCGTCAAGTACAAATGACAGCTTACGGAGCTGATTTGAAGGTTATTGCTAACTTTTCAAAGCAAGATTTCACTCACGAAGGTAAACTCATTAAAGCCGGTTCTCTAATCATAACAGATGGGGATAAGCAGATCGTGTATCAGTAGACAAAAGTGTAAGAAGATATGCAATTTCAATCCTAATGGGAGTATAAAACGTTATAATAGGAAAAAGAGAGAGTACTAATTGACAATCTCATTTTGCTATTATAATCGTGAGGTGACGGCATCCATGTTTCAAGCAGAGGGATATACAGGCAATAAACAAGAGAACTATGAGCTTCTTTTAAAGCAGCTAGATGCATTAGTAGACGGAGAACCCAATGTACTGGCTAATCTGAGTAATGCAACTGCTTTATTACATCAATTTTTGACGGAAGTAAACTGGGTAGGGTTCTATCTATATGACAAGGAGCAAGACTCATTAACTCTTGGTCCATTCCAAGGACTGCCGGCTTGCACACGTATTCCAACAGGGAGGGGTGTGTGTGGAACAGCAGTTTTGAAACGATGCACGATGAGAGTAGCAGATGTCCATGCCTTCCCTGGCCATATTGCTTGCGATGCGGCATCTCGCTCCGAAATTGTTATTCCTATTTTTAAAGGGGAAGAAATCTATGGAGTACTCGATATCGATAGCCCGATTACAGATCGTTTTGACGAAACAGACGAGAAGTATTTAGAAGAATTTGTCCTACGTGTAGCAAAGTGTGTGTGAATAGAACAGAAGAGATAGCAGAATAGAAATGACTAACAACCAGGCGTCTCACCAACAAGGGCGCTTGGTTTCTTCTTGGTACATATCGATTAATGGGTAGTAAGACCTGTTTGTGAATACCACGAATTCTTGACAAGACCCTAGCACTTTTATATATTTTACTCAATTAAATTTTTAGTTTGTAAAATAAGGTGGTAGGCATTTTGGAAGATAATCATTCTATTGCTCATGAAAATTCTGTTGCTCATGAAATCCAAACATTAATGATCGAAATGAGTGGTGTGCAGCAAAAATCGAAAGCTTTTATGGATCTTTTTGTAAAAGATGCTGTTTTATCACAAAATCATGTAATGCTGTTAGTCGGCTTGAAACTAACAAATAGTCTAAAAATCACCGAAATCGCCGAACGATTCTTCATTACAGCGGGTGCGGCAACCTCGATGTGTGACAAATTAGAAGAGCTTGGTCTGGTTAGTAGAATTCGTACGAAAGAAGATCGTAGAGTGGTTTTGATAGTTCTTACAGAAAAAGGACAAGACAAAATAAATGAACTATTCAAAGGCTTTTCTAAGGAAAAACTACGTGAGATGGCCAATGTATTTAAACAAGTGAATGAATTATTGTCAACAATTGTTGAGTAGATGGAATAAAAATAGAATGCGAAGAAAGATGGGCTGTTCTTATCAAGGAGCAGCTTTTTTTATTCTACTCACTTTATTGACAGAAAAATATATCTATATTAAATTATATCTGTGAAATATTTTAATTGCTAAAATATATACATATTAAATTGTGTGAAAACAAGTAATTAGAATCTGGGGTAATGACGTTGCCTGCTTCAATTGAAAAGATTCAATGTAATAGAAAGGAAGACATACATGATGGGAAGTAAGTATCTTCAATATTTGTGCAGAGGTGCAGTGGGTCTGGTTGCAGTACCAGTACTTGCTGTCTTCTCTATAGGAATGTACATTTGCTCCTTTGTTTCAGTGATTGGCGGAGTGCTGTATATAGCGGGGATTGACATACATATAAGCCTTTGGAAGTTTGGTCAGGTATCACAGCTATCTAGTTTTTTTATTGCAGTAATGTTTGGTGGGATTTTATTACTACTGGCTGTTCGAAGCTGGAGGCTGTTTCAAGTATCTTGTCACTATGTTAAGAAAGGCTGAAATATACCGAATGGTTCATGTTGTAAGAAAAAAGAACATGTATAATGAATAACAGGAAATATGAATTCATTTTTTTGCTGTTCGAATCATTTTTTTCTCCAACCTGATTGGGAATCTCTTCTTTTTTAGTAGTTTATGTTGATCACTTTTGAGGAGGAAACGTGGAAGTAATGATTAATCTAGGGACATTTCAAGTTACATCTGGGGCATTAGTGGTATCAGATCCTTGCTATAATTATGAACAAGGCATTTCAGGAGTTGTAGAGGAAGCGGTAGTCGGTACGTGGATTGGCGTAATTGATCGAATAGACACAGGAGATTGGGGAGAGCGATGTGCTTTAGTTTGTGCTTATCACGAGTCAACTAACCTTGAACAGGTGACGAATTGGGAAGGATGTGACTTTATTGTAGGAGTAGACAGTGGTCAAGCGGGAATTTTTGAGCGTCAAATCTATCGAGTGGATGAGTCTGTAATGGGAGAAACGAAATTCATGCCTGAGCAAAGATGGTATTCTTCCTGCTGCGACCAAACATTGAGTGAACTCCAAGCCGGAGTGATTAATGGTGGTGTTGTTTCTAGCTCGGGATTTGGCGACGGTGGCTATGAGGCATTTATCGCAAAAAATGCTGAAGGAAAAGTAATTGCCGTACAGATCGTATTTATTACTGAAGAGGATTTGCTTGAAGAGGAGGAAGACGAGGAGTAGCCTGACATCCAAGGGGACCTGCACGGTTCCTTTTTTGCATTATTTCCTAATATTTCTACTATTATTTCTCGTTATCAAATATATTCAATTCAAGTAAGTTTCATAGAAGAGTGGCAGGGATATTTGAATGAGAGGAGAAGCCCATGAAGAAAAAAATCACATACAAATTAGATACATTTATAGATATCGGGCACCTACACAAAGGATTATAAGATAGTAACCTCAGCAATTGGTTACGACAACAAGATCTACATCTTATTAGTGAATAAAATACCAGAAAGAATAAACGGAATGTTTGTTCAATCTCAAACACCAAATCGCTTTACCTATAAAGTATTAATCATTGCAGAAGATGGCCAAGTACATGAAACATCGCTAGCCAAACAACGATATCATTATCATTTTATACAGCCTCTAAATGACAATACCCTGTTGGTAGTGGGTGCAAGAACGAGGTATTTTGGCCCAGACAAATTCGAGCTGAACGGCAAAATATTTGATTTGGACGGGAAGCTAATCAAGAAGCTGCTGCTAGGAGATGGGATTCAACATGTTCAAGTATCTCCTAACGGCACGATTTGGACAGGCTTTTTTGATGAAGGGGTTTTCGGCAATTATGGATGTGCCGATCCGATTGGAGCTTCAGGACTGGTTGCCTGGGATCAAGAAGGAAAACAAATATTCTCCAATCATAAGGCAGATATCTGTGATTGTTATGCATTAAATGTAGTTAGTGACCAAGAGATTTGGTTCTATTACTATACTGACTTTCACTTGGTGAAAATAGCCAACGATCAAATGGAGTTTTTCAAGCCTAAGATATCCGGAGCATCAGGTTTTATTACCTATAATAGCTTTTTCTTATTTGATAAAGGGTATGGTAAACATGATGAATATATATTATTGAAAAATAATGATTATGGTAAATTTACCCAAAAATGTGAAGTAAGGTTTATCAATCAAGAAGGGAAGACGATCCAGTCACATGATCGGGATTTTAGGGGGGAGGTTTTGATTCTTAGAGAAGGAGATAGCTTATATAAAGTTCACTTAAGTGATATTGTAAATCAAGTGTGATTATAAGATAGAGTATTTTTCATAAAAATGCAGATTTTCTATCATGGTGATTGAAATATTTTTTTTAATGCTCTGTACGAAACCAGAAATGTTTTTATGTAAAAATAAAATAATATTACGTGTAAAAACTGTGTAAAAGACCTTTTGTTGTCTTCTCGCTTTGGAAAGACATACAACATAAAGGTTTTTTATTATTAGAAATTGGTGAAAATTATGATATACAGCAATGGTAGCGGACTTTGTACGACCGGATATTTCAAATTTAGTCGATAACTTATATGTAATTTTATGTTGTGAATAAAGATATGTCAATTTTTTGAATAAAAATATAATTTTCAGGTAATATCTGTTATATATTTTTGTTTTAATTTACAATATATGTTAAGTTTTATTAAAATCTAGAAAGTAAAGAGGTGTTATCGTTGCAACAGCACACAGAGATGCCGGTAGTGACAATAAACCATTTGCTCGATTATCTGAAAGCAGAAATTCACTTTGTCCAGCCTTTTTTTCGTAATCCTCATTTCTTCATTGTTACCAACAAGGATGCGAAGAGCATAGATTTCATGTGCTCAAATGGAAAGACGATAAATGAGGAGCTGGATGACTCTTTTAAGAAGAAAATGATAGCGTTCTCAATGGAAACGATCCAAGAGGCAAGCTCTACAAGGAATCCTGCTATTCGATATGGAGATGAAATGTTTCCAAATGAACTGCCAGGATGGATCAGTGTTGGAAGTCCGATCTTTATTAATAATACAAAAAAGGGATATGTCAGCTTAAACTATCAATCAGAAGAGCATATCTCTTACATAGTGAATATTTTTTGCTACATCATAAAAACAGTAGAATGGCAATTAAACAATATAGGTGCTTCCCACAAGGAGCAGGAACTGGAGAAGAAATTCAAAGATTTTCAGCTCACCAAAAAAGAATGCGAGATTGTTCATAGTCTTCTTGAAAATATTTCGGTAAAGGATATTTCGAAACATCATTTTATATCGGTAGAGACGGTTCGAACCCATGTAAAAAATATTTACAATAAGGTTGGAGTAAATAATAGAGTGGACTTAGTTAGAACATTTGTATAACTACAGTGGCAAAATCCCCCGTGAAGGTGATTTTAAATAAAATTGGATATTATATAATAAAAAATGTAAAAGTTACCATTTTGAGTCACCTGATAGTTTTATCTCAGTATTCATTAATGGTAATTTTTCGAAGTGGTTCGTAGGTCTTTATATCTCTAGTGCGCTTTTTCCATGGAATAGAGTATGGGGTCTGTACCACAAATCAAAATGAATTATGTTCAAAAAATTCTAACATTTGAATGGAGGATGAAAGGTATGGCATGCGTAAATCAATGTCCAGATGCAATTGATCGTTTTATAGTTAAAGATAAAGGGTGTCACGGAGTAGAGAAAAAGTATTACAAACAGGTTTATGTAGCTTGCATGAATGGCCAACATCTGTATTGCAGAACAGAGTGGGGCGGTCCTTGCCAACTTTAATACACTAACAAAGCAGGAACACTCTATATTTATATAGAGTGTTCCTAGTCCTTTGTTCAAATTAGGAGGATCATAATGGAAACAGACAATTACAAAAAGTTTCTCAAAAACCCAAATCGTTTTTTAGAAAAGATTGGTAGTTATTTTCCGAAAGAAATGAATTTAATGAAAGATGGACCTTCTATAGATTTTACATGGGTTCGTAAAGAAAACTGTGGAACTGTTATATACATCATGAGTGAGTCTTGTAAATATTGCAGATATGATGCGATAAAAAAATTCTCTGAAAGATACGATAAATTCTCGTATATGATTTTCTTATATGGATCAGAGGAATATAAGGAACAGATAAAAGAAGAGTATGGGATTTCCTTTCCGATCGAGTTAACGGATCTGAAAGAAATAGGGGAAAAACTATTTATAGAGCTGGTTCCTACAATAATTACTATGAATAGTGTGGGTCAAATTATCACTTGTGGTCTATTTGATAATGAAGTAGAGTCCCTTGAAATGAAAATGGAACCGTTTCTTAACGTCTATTACTCCCTGGAGAGTTGTTAAAAATGAACCTCAATGGAAGGGATTCTGTACATAGCACGAGCAACCGAGAGCATTTGGGATTTTTTCAAAAGATGCGACACAGAAAACAATTATTCCTGTATGCATGTAAAATCATCTGGAATTTTAACAAAACCTATATGCTTTTGGTCTGCTCCTTAAGTATTATTCTTGCCCTGCAATCAAACGCTATTATTGTTGCGAATAAATATACAATCGATAATCTTGTCAGTTCACAAATCTATCTTGCACTACTTGGAATTGGAATAATGCTGTTCCTCGAATTGCTTCAGGAGACGTTTGATCTTTTCTTGCGATTCTATAATACGAAATGTGATGAACAGTTTGGGATTTACAGGGAGCAACAACTATTTGACAAGCTAGCAGGTATGCCGTTGCTAGAGCGTGAGCATCCCAGCTTTTTAGGAAAGATACAGGTCTGGTCGCTTGGACTGATGAAAGTACAAGCCACCTTTCAAACCGGAATACAATGTGTAAAAGCATTACTGACGGGGGGAATTTCCATTTATGTGCTGGTAAGTGGGTATTGGCTTATCGGCGCTATTATTATTGGGTTTTCCCTTATAAAAAGTGTTTTTGTATTTAAGGTTATCGATCCGCTGGTTTCTATGAATTTACAAATGGCGCGGGCTCATAACCTATCTACATATTTTCGAGATCTGCTAGTCCGAAAAGAGGCACAAAAAGAGTTTCTCTTATTTCAGGCTTTCTCCTTTTTTAAAGAAAAATGGCTCGATGCGAAAACAAACATCATGAACATGAATATAGAAATCACGAAATTAAATGTAAGGCCAGAATTTGTAAGTAGTTTGTTATCTGTATGTAGCAGATTAATTATTATGGTGATGATGGTCTTCCTTGTGGTAGAGAAGAGGATGACTATCGGAGATTTCGTTGCCATATCCTTGGCTGCCTCTTTGGCTGAAAGAAATATCCTGTCTTTATTTCTCCAATGCAAAAATCTATTAGAAAACCTGCGCTATGTAGATGAATATCAGAAGTTGGATATGATTACTCCAAGCAAGGGGGAAAAACAAGCGGCGATAACAGATTTTCAGCTAAAGCAGGGGATAGAGGTAATCGATTTAACCTTCACCTATCCGAATCGGCAGGAACCCGCACTTCATAAGATCAATCTCTCGGTAAAAAAAGGCGAAAAGATTGCGATTATCGGTGACAATGCAGCTGGAAAATCTACACTGATAAAGTTATTGCTCGGCTTATATCAGGCTCCAGATAACACGATTTTTTATGATGGGATGGAACAAAAGGAACTGAATGTTGCTGGCTTATGGAAAAGCTGCGGAGCAATCTTTCAGGATTTTATGAAGTACAAGGTATCTATTCAGGATAATATCTGCTTGGGAAATGAAAGGAAAGATGATCAGGAGCTGCATCATTTGCTTGAGCATCTGAATATACAAGATTTTTATCGGTTAAAAAACGGTTTGTTTACCAAGCTTGGAGACATTCATGAGGATTCGGTAGACTTATCTGGCGGTCAATGGCAAAGAATCGCACTGGCCAGATTATTATATCGCAATCTGGATCTGATGGTTTTAGATGAACCCACTTCGGCATTAGATCCAAACAGTGAAGTGAAGGTATTTGACGATATCCTAGAGCTAGCGAAGGATAAAACACTCTTTATCATTTCTCATCGAATTGGAATCGGGAAAAAGGTAGATCGTATCTATTATATGAGGCAAGGAAGTATTATCGAGCAAGGAACTCACCAGCAATTAATGGATGCAAAGGGTGAATACTATCGAACCTGGGAACGTCAAAGCGAGTGGTACAATTCAGAATTAGTCTACGAAAATAGGGGGTCATAATACGATGTCAAAAAAACTAGTTCGTGATACCGGTTTAGAAATAGGTACACCGATTCCACCCATTCACTTCACAAATTGGGATTCATCACAACTAGAGCTGAAATTTTTGCCTAAAGGGGCTGCTTTGGTTTTCGTCTCCGTTTTTTGCTCCTATTGTATCGATTTATTACCTCACCTTCGATCAATAAGTCAGAGTCAGGATATGCAGCTTTATCTCTTTTCGGATGGAGAAATCGAGGATCACGCAGAAATGGTAGATTATTTTGAATGGGATTTCCCCCTGATTCAACTGAAACATCAGGAAATGAACGAAATCTTTAAGGTTAGTTATCACCCGTTCCTCCTTCTTACTGATTCAAAGGGTGTGATTATTAGCAAAGGAGATATCTACAGGGCAGAAGATTTTCATAAAATTCTAGAAAGTGTAACACTCCAATGATGTCATATCTGCTCTTCCTTCCGTATGGTTTTGCGTTCATGTTCTTTGTTTCCGCTGTTACAAAGTGCTTTTCAATGTTTGAATTCAGACAATCGATTGTACACTTTGATGTTATATCGAGAAAATATGTGATGATCAGCTCCTTTCTGGTTATTCTTATGGAATTTGTTTTAGCAATTTGTTTTACCCAGCTTGTTTTTTTACATGCGGCTTTTATCCTAACTGGCTTGCTGATGATTTTTTTTATCGGACTTTTCATACGAGCTAGTAAGCAGAAAAAAAGCTTTGCCTGTAGCTGTTTTGGGGGTAGCACCAAAAAGACAAACATAAAACTTGCCATCCTGCGGAATTGTTTGTTATTGCTTGGAGCGATCGGAGGTTTTTGGATAGCTAACCAGCTAGAGGGGATACCAAATCCCCCAGAGCAGATCATGCCGTGTCTCATTGTAGCAGCGTTTTTCATACCTATTTACAAGGAATTGACCATTTTATCTAAACTGAAAAAGAAAATGAGGATGATGGCGCCATGATGGGTTTCTTGTTAAGTATTTGGGGCATCATACTTGTTTTGATCATCGGGATGAAGATAACAAAAGCCTTCTATTATAAAAGGTATCTTCAAATCTATGTTTCTGGCAGTAAGGAGATTACGGATCTGCATGACAAGAGTATTTTTCTCTTTCTATCTTATACAGATCCTAGCAATGCTGAATATCTTGCGGAAATTAGCCGCCGCTTCCCTGAATATCAGATCTATATCATCTATAAGGCGCCTGAATGGAAAGCAAGGGTATTTTCTCGTCAAATCAATGAACATACGAAGCTACGGGTTGATGAACAGGGGATCATGTCTGATGATTTAGGGATTTCAGCTTTTCCTGCTTTTCTTACTTACCAAGAGGTTTTCAAGAAAATATCGATTGTACGCTTTCATACGTATTAAGATTATGAGCGAGGTGTTTGTCATACATGCATAGTCAATTGGTAGTAGTAGATAACATCAAATTTAGCAAGGAACATAAAAAACACGACATAGGGCATATCCTTCATGACATCACGATTCCAGCATTGCCCTACGTGTATACTTTTCAGATGTTTATCGCGCTAAAAGAATTACCTGATCAGGCAACCTTTGAACTTCAATTGAAAATCAAAGATCGGAATGGAAAAGATGTTGGGATTTCGAGTCCCATCACAATGTATCATGAACGCAAGAATGAGCAATCTTCTGAAATGGAAACATCGTTAAAAATGTCTATGGTACTTAGCTTGGAAGGAACATATACAGCAGAGCTATATTATGATGGAGAAGTGATTACAACTCATCCAGTCCATGTACGGCTGGAGCAAGCGTCATAGAACAGGAAGCCTGCTTTTTATTGCAATAGATAGTGAGTGATCATTTTATAAAGCTACCTAACTCAAATGGTAGCTTTTTATTTTTGAAGGAAACAACTTCGTCTGCTTTACATGAGGATACGTTGAAATACAACTTGACTTCGTGTAAGCTGCTAATACGCTTCGTTATTCATTAGGGCTTTTCGGGATTGTAAAAAGAGAACAAAATATGAAAGGCGCTGACAAAGCGGTATAAGCAAGAAAAGATTGTATTTTTTTAAGACTTATGGTATTCTGAAACAAATTTATTGAACGGAGGGTTTTCTCATGGCATACATAAGATTCCGATTTACTACTTTGTCCCACTAATTGAATAGTGATCAAAGGCTCTGCCTGTGTGTAGAGTAATCGGGATTAGTCTGCCTTTTTATAGGAAAACTCTATGAGAACGATATGAAAAAAGGGATGGACATTCGGTGTCTGTCTTTTTTTGTATCGTAAATTTATGTAAGCCAAGAGACACGTTTAATGGCAAGATCATCATTTTGGGATAGTGGCACGCTGTTTTACTACTCTGATAGCTAGTAAAGAGTAGTCTTTGCACCTAGTATTTACATGTTCTCTTGTATCGCGCCGTCTTACACGAACAACGTAAATGGCACCCGTCTTATTTTTGGTGTTCTTTTCCCGTTACTTAAGCACAGGTAGCAATGCCTGTGTATTTTGTTTTGACACGGTTTCGGGTGTGAAAATACAAAAATAAAGGATGTGCAGCATATGATGATAAAAACAGACGAACAAATCCTGGCGGTTGCGAAGAAGCATGGACTGCTACTAAAAGAGGATTCGTTACAGAGAAATGATTCTGGTATAGATTTTCAGGTTGTTATGGCGCACGATCTGAATGGAGTACAATGGGTGTTACGCTATCCAAGACGAATAGATGTGCTTCCCTCGGCAAAAAAAGAGAGGCAAATTCTAACCCTGATAGAATCGCGAGTGTCGGTACAAGTTCCGATTTGGAGAATTTACTCAGAAGAGCTGATTGCCTATCAGTTGTTAAAAGGTGTACCAGCAGGAACGATTGATCCAGAAGCAAAGGCATATATCTGGGAAATTGACGAAAAAAATGTGCCAGATGCATTTCATGAAACGCTCGCCCTTGCAATCGCCTCCCTGCATCGGATTAATCCGAACGCTTGCAGAGAGGCAGGGATAGAACTGGAGACTGCTGAAGAAGCAAGGGCCTCGATGAGAGCGAGGATGGATAAAATCAAAATGACATTTGGGGTAAGTGATGATCTCTGGAATCGCTGGCAAAATTGGCTTGCAAATGATACGCTTTGGCCCGCGAAAACGGTGCTCATTCATGGGGACCTGCATGCAGGACATATCCTAGTTGATGAAGCATCACGAGTAACAGGCTTGATTGATTGGACGGAGGCAAGGGTAACTGATCCTGCCCATGATTTTGTGGCTCATTATCGAACTTTTGGAGAAGAAGCTCTGCAAAGATTAATCTATCACTACGAGCAAGCAGGTGGAAACGTTTGGCCGAATATGGCTGATCATGTCATTGAATTAGCTGCTAGTTATCCTGTTGCCATTGCTGAATTTGCCGAAAAATCGGGGCTAGAAGAGTACAAGGAGATGGCCAGACAAGTTCTGGGTGGATAATTTCTTAATAAAGACAGCAGGCTCAGAATGAGAATTTGTTGATTGCAAAAGGTGCCCCTCCGAAAAAGCAAGCTTTTTGGAGGGGGCTTTTTTACTTCCACCAGTCATCGAATGGAGTTACTGGTAAGCGGCGCTTGTGCTCGGTTTTATCATACTTTTCTTCGATTTTTTCCACGATTTCAGCAGGTACAGGCTTCAGGGTTAAATAGTTATCTAAATCATCGTAAGAAAAGCCAAGGGCGGTTTCATCAGGTAATTGAGGATGGTCATCTTCAAGATCGGCTGTAGGAACTTTCAAATATAAAATTTCAGGCGCTCCAAGATCTTGCAGGATTTGTCTTACTTGCCCCTTGGTCAGACCGGAAAGGGGGACAACGTCAGCGCCTCCATCTCCATATTTAGTGAAAAAACCGGTAGTTGCTTCGACAGCCTGATCAGTCCCAAGAACTAATAGTCCTAAGTGGCCGGCTATGTCATATTGAACCTTCATGCGTTCTCTTGCCTTCGCATTACCCTTATGAAAATCTGACAGTTCAATCCCCGTTGAATGTTTAAGCTGTTCAAGAGAAGTATCAACGGCCGGCTTGATATTAACCAGCATATTTTGATGTGGCTTGATAAATTGAAGTGCCTTCTGGGCGTCAGCTTCATCTATTTGAGTTCCGTAGGGAAGACGAACAGCCACGAAATGATATCGTTTATCCGCAGCGTGAGTAAGCTCATCGCAAGCAACCCGGGCCATGATACCCGCTAAGGTAGAATCAATTCCGCCGCTTACTCCCACAATGTATCCATTAGCTCCAGAGATAAGAAGGTATTGCTTTAAAAAATCTACCCTGTCACGAAATTCATGTTTGGGCTGTGCATCTACATGAACATGTAGCTTTTTGATTATTTCTGTTTGTTTCGCCATTTCAACGGACCTCGCTCACATATAATTGATGTTCCTTGATGTAATCTAAAACCTCCTCAGGCAGGAGAAAACTAGCTTCACCATCATTGCGAAGCTCACCGCGAATGTAGCTAGAGCTAATTCCCATACTGATTCCTTTTGACATCGTCAGGAAATTTTCATCATTATTGCGTAACAAGGGGTCCTTAGCGATTAAATCATCAGAATGATAGCCTTCTCTTGCCATGACAATAAAATTGTTGTTTTTCACCAATTTTTCAGCATTCCCCCAAGAGGATATACCTTCTAGCAGATCTGCTCCCATGATAAAAAAGATTTCATCTTGCGGATACAGATTTTTGAAATGATTCATTGTGTCAAAGGTATATGTTTCACCAGGTAACGCGTTCATTTCAACGGTAGAGATTTCAAATAATGCTTCTCTAAAACGATTTTTCTTGTTTTTGCACGTTTCTAAGGCAAGCTGAAGCATGTTTAAGCGGTGGTGATCTTCAGTTTGAAGTATCTTATCTCTACGCAGGGAAGAGCAGGGAATAAAAAACACTTTGTCCAGACGTTTACGTTTTGCCACAGCAGCAGCTGTAAAAAGATGTGAATAGGTAATAGGATCAAAGCTACTTCCGTAAATACCATATCGCATGAAGGGTTCCTCCTTTAAGATTCTATGAGAGCAAGCTCGCGTATTTCGTTAATCATCTTATCTTTCAGCTCCCGTAATTCATCAGATAAAGTAACGGGATATACCTCTGGATTGTCTAAGCGAAGATATTCCTCCCAGAATGTATTCTTTTGGGCTTGATGGAACTGCTTGATTTCTTCCAGGGATGGTTTATCATAAACCAGCTTTCCTTCTTCAAAGATAGGAACTAATAGCTCGACTGCTGTAAAATGGCTTACGCGCTTTATTTTTAATGGATTGACTGGATGCTTCAGTTGAATCTCCTTGAGGCCTTGAATATTCTCATGCTCAAGGCAAATATAATCACCTTTTGCCATACCATCCTGATCGTATATCCGATAGGTTTTTTTACAACCAGGATTAATAATCTTGTCTATATTTTCAGAGACTTTAATAAGAGCCACCCAGTCCTTTTCGGTTCTTCTTGCAACAATTTTGTGTACCCCACCTAGGGCAGGAGTATCATAAGCAGTGATAAATTTGGTTCCAATGCCCCAAATATCAATTTTAGCTCCTTGGTGCTTAAGAGAGGTAATCGTGTACTCATCGAGATCACTGGATGCAGCAATTTTTACATAGGGAAAACCTGCATTATCTAGCATTTTTCGTGCTCTCTTGGACAAAAAGGCTAAATCGCCGCTATCTAAACGAATGCCAGTAAGCTTCTGCCCATGTTCCTCCATCCGTTTAGCCACTTTAATGGCATTGGGAATACCTGAACCTAAAACATCAAAGGTATCGACAAGAAGGATACTTTTAGCGGGAAAAACCTCAGCAAAGGCGAGAAAGGCATCTAGTTCATTTGGGAAAAATTGAACAAATAAATGAGCATGTGTACCTGTAGTAGGAACACCATATTTTTTCCCAGCTTTCAGATTAGAGGTGTAGTCAAATCCAGCGATATAGGCTGCTCTAGCTCCCTGTACGGATGCGTCACGTCCCTGAGCACGTCTTTTTCCCATTTCAATTACACTTTGCCCATCTGCTGCTGTCACAATTCGAGACGCTTTTGTCATGAGCAGGGATTCACTGTTCACTGTATTAAGCAATTGAGCTTCGATCCAGATACACTCCATGATAGGGGCAATCATTCGTATGTAAGGAGTGTTTGGAAAGACGATTTGTCCTTCTTTCATTGCATGCAAGCTCCCTGTAAAACGTAGTGAGCGAAGTTCTGACAGGAAAGCTTCCTCATACATGCCCTTGGACCGCAGATATTCAAGGTCACTTTCATTAAAGTATAGATTCTCTACAATATCAATTAACTGGTCGAGTCCCCCAAAAGCAACGTATCCCCCTAGCTCACCAGTAAAATCACTGCTTGGCTTAACAAAAGGAGCTTTACGATAAAAATCATCAAAGACAACTATCGTGCGGTGTAGATTTTTTTTGTATAAAGCATACATCATCGTAATCGCATATTCATCCACATCAAGACCGTAATCTCTGGAGGGATCATAAAAGGGAAGGATTTCAAATTCTTGTTTTCCGCAAAGAGGGCAGGGAGTTTCTTCAGACGTCATTCTAAAAGCAGGCTGCTTACAGAAGAGGCACATATGGATATAGCGATATATTTTCGGATCAACAATATCAAAGATTGTTTTTGTCATTTTCGGCCAGTCCCCTCGTATTAGCTTTTTGAGTAAAAAGCATGCATAATTGGTCAATAATTATTTACAACCTGTATTCCCATTTGGTTTTTAAAATGCTGTAATGCCCAATCGTGTCCTACAGGGTTGAAGCTTGCAACTGCATCCTCATGAATAATCACCTCGAAGCCAAGATACCAAGCAGATACCGCCGTATGGAGAATACATATATCAGTGCATGTGCCGACAAGATGAATTTGGCGAATACCGCGCGTATGCAATTGTAGCGCTAAGTCAGTTCCTTCAAATGCACTGTATCTTGTTTTATCCATCCA
>NZ_LSSO01000200.1:0-37257 GCF_001645205.1 Brevibacillus sp. SKDU10
GTTCCGGAGCCAAAAGAAGCCGTTGCAAAACCGCAAGAAATAGATCCAGAGCTAAAGGAAGCCGTTGCAAAATCCCAAGAGACAGTTGCTGAACCAAAAGAAGTTGCAGCAAAACGCCAAGAGACAGTTCCGGAGCCAAAAGAAGCCGTTGCAAAACCCCAAGAAATAGCTCCAGAACCAGAAGAAGCTGTTGCAAAACGCCAAGAAGTAGCTCCAGAACCAGAAGAAGCTGTTGCCAAACGCCAAGAAGTAGCCCAAAAGCCAAAAGAAGCGATTGTCAAACGCCAAGAAGTAGCTCCAAAACCAAAAGAAGTTGCAACGAAACGCCAAGAAGTAACTCCAGAACCAAAAGAAGTTGTTGCGAAACAACATGAAGAACGGATAGAGAATCATCACTCTCAATCAACGGTGCAATTAGTTACTGATTCCGATCCATATGCAAAATATTGGGAGGGAAGTGAAGAAGATCAGGTAGACATAACCACAACAGCAAAAAAAGAAGCAATAACAGAAAGAGCAACAGAAACTGCCAAAGTACATGTCGAACTAGATGAAAATAAGGTAAAAGCTCATACAGCAGATTATGATCAGGAGCAACAAGAGCCTGCTATCAGGACGGAATTAAGCACAGAAGAAGAGGCAACTGTGCTCATGGCTCAATTGGAGAAGGAAGAAGCAAAATCGGCAGAGGAAAATACAGCATCCCTAGAAGTTGAACAAGAAACAGAAATGAAGGTTGCAATTGGTTCAAAAAACAATCATAAAGAGCAAAATGAAATGATGAACTTCTCCAATTTTTTCTCACACTTACATGGAAATGAGAAAAATAAAAATCTGCGTGAGGAGAGTAAACAAGAGGAGGAGCTTTTAGAGCAAACGAAAGCGAAACGTGATACCAGTAGTTCACGTAGAGATGCATTAGGGAATTTAACTTCATTTGTTCAAGATCGCACAGAAAAATTCAGTAAATTGAAAATGTGCATTATCCAAAAAAATGATACCTTAGATTCTATTGCACAGCGGTATGAAATGTCCGTGACCAAAATTAAAGAAGCAAATCGAATGTCAACAGATCGAGTAGAAGAGGGGCAAATTCTTTACATTCCGCAATAAGGGGAGAGAAGGGCATGGCAAAGGAACAATTAGATATTTCCCCCATCTGCAAACGATATAAACTGAAAACGACCAAAATAACACCAAAAGTGGATTATTATTTAATAGAAACAAACAGGGGAACCAAAGAGCTAAGGGTATGGCCTCGTATAGAATATATGCGTTGGTCTTACGGATGGCGTGAGCAAATGGCACGTCAGGGGGTTAAAAACGTAGAACGATTTATTCGCACCAAAGATTCTAAGCCTTATGTAGTATCAAATAAAAAGGGTTATAGCATGATGGATCACCATCGCCTAGAAGAACCTATCGCCTACACCATTGATAACATGCTGGAATGTGGTCGAATAACAGCGCAAATGCATGTAGCCCAACAGGCGCAATCCCTCCACATTGGTGGAGAATTGTTGAAACGAGAACAATTACATGCACAGCAAGGACTGGATCGGACAAAAAATTTTTTAAAGCAGTGGGAACGAGATCAGAATGCTAAGAAGCGCAATAAATGGGGAAGCTTGTTTCCATCAATCTTAGAACGGATGGAGCGCAGTGCTACCTTGATTCAGAGCGTATCCTTACCAGCTGAAGTGCTTGCAGCTTCTCATAAGGAATTATCACGGAAGAATTGGGTAATGGTTGACGATCAAGTGTTTTTGCGAGGCTTTTATAAAACCTCTCTCACTGTTCAGCATAAGGATACAGCAAGCTTTTTACAGGAAATTGCGTTGGATGGTGGAGATCCGGCATTGGTTGACGCCTTTCTAGATGGTTATGAAGAGGTAAAACCATTGAATTATGAAGAGTTTCGTTTGCTACTCTCCTTTATGTCCTATCCAAATGAGTTATGGAGAACATTGGAAAAAGTTCTTCAAGCTAGCACAAAAGAGGATAAACAAGCAACAGAGGATGTCAAACAATCAGTCATGCGACAGCGAGAATTGGATTATCATCTGCAACGCTTGGCGAAGCGAGCAGAGCGAGGACGGCAATCGTCATGAGTCAGTACGATCAACTCTTCCCCTTGTTTAATGAGTACGATATTTATGTACAATCAATTGAGATGGTTAAAGCTCCACGTGTATATAAAGGGATTACTCCAAATGGATGTTATTCCTGCAAAAAAACAGCCGCATCGGCCACTCGCCTGCTTTATGTGGGTGGCGTATTGAGACATTTGGAGCAAAGAGGCTGGGATGGTGCTATCCCTCTTTTATATACCAAAATTGATGAGCCATATGTAAAGCAAGGGGGAGAGGTTTATTATTTAACCCAATGGGAGGATAGTGTTTCCATTTCCAAAGCGAATCTGTCTAGCTGGGCTTCGGGCACAGTTGTTCGATTGGCGGAGTTTCATCAGCTAACGCAAAATTACCGAATTGAAGATCCAAAGCAGGTGGAGCCGCTCGTTGATGCCCTAATTAATAGATGGCAAAGCTGGATTCGTCAATTGGCTATGTTCCGTGATCTCGCTAATGAACGGAATTATGCGTCTCCGTTTGATGTTGCGTTTTTAGCTAATCATACTTTTATTGCTGACACTGCTAATCAAGCCTTGGAAAATTTACGAATTTGGCGAAGACGACACGAAACAAGCAATCAATTTCGACTCTCGCTCATCCATGGTTATCCACATCCAAGTCATACGGTTATGAATGAGAGCGGCAAAGTGCGTTTACTAAATTTTGACCGAACGGTGTTCGATACCCCCGTTCGAGATATAGCGGTAATGCTACGTAATTACTTTCAACTCGGGGGGGAAAGTAAAACAGCAACTGATCTTTTTGAACAGTACAGCGAAGTGTTTCCCCTTCGACCAGAAGAGATTTCGCTGCTACGATACTTTTTACAATATCCCGAGAGGATCATGCGTAATCTGGAGTCCTACTATAATCGACGGTACGAATGGACGGAGCTATATGCAGTTAAACGATTGGAAAAGGATTTGGATCGGCTGGTGAGCTTAAATAGATGGACCAATCAAGCGTTTTGATTTAGACGCCTTCTTGGGAAAAGGAGGCGTTTTTTTGCATGATGGGTGGGTAAATATAATGACGTAACTACAGCCAATCCATCGAGAATGCGGCATAAGAAATGGCGAGGAAGCCGAGGATTAATACATCGAGGGAGGTGGGCAGTAGTAAAGTTCTAATAAACTGAAAGGCTGTAAAAGGCAATAGAAACTGCTTATAGGAAGCTTTTACATTGTATAGAAAAGAACTGTATTTAAAGCGTCGCCAATTCATAATTATCACCCCTTACTGCACAGTGTATGCAGTATGCGGATAGAGGGTGAAGTCCAGCAGCACTTTGTGAATCGTTTATTTACATGAATTGCAGTAAAATATAGAAAACAAATAAAGAAGAGAGGATGTGGTTCTTTTGGTTGAACATAGAAGGATTAACACCGTTCAACTATTCAAGAGAGCTTTTTTTATTATTCTAGGGTCCATGATTTTTTCATTTGGACTAGAAGAATTTTTGATTCCCAATCAAGTCATTGATGGAGGCATTACGGGTATTTCTATTATTTTTAGCCATTTGACAGGCTGGCCCATTGGTCTTTTCTTATTTTTATTAAATGTTCCCTTCCTCATTATTGGTTATAAGTACATAGGTAGAACCTTTGCTCTATCTACATTGTTTGGAGTTACGACCATGTCAATTGCTGCAAGTTTATTGCACCCGGTCAGCGCTGTTACGAGAGAACCGTTTCTGGCTGCGGTTTATGGCGGCGTATTTTTGGGGATAGGAGTAGGCTTGGTCATTCGTTATGGTGGGTCGCTGGATGGGACAGAGGTTGTAGCCATTTTGTTTAACAGGAAAACAGCCTTTTCTGTTGGAGAGGTAATCATGTTTTTCAACATATTTATTTTAGGAAGTGCGGGATTTGTCTTTGGCTGGAATCAAGCGATGTATTCCTTGCTTGCTTACTACATCGCCTACAAAATGATTGAATTAACACTTGAGGGCTTTAATGAATCTAGGTCAGTCTGGATCATTAGTGACAAGCATCGAGAAATTGGTGAAGCTCTGCTAGCAAGGCTAGGACGTGGTGTTACTTATTTGAACGGGGAAGGTGGATATTCTAGAGATAATAAGACAATTATCTTTACCGTCATCACCCGATTGGAAGAGGCCAAATTAAAATCAATTGTAGAAGAATGGGATCAGTCTGCATTTTTAGCCATTGGAAACATTCGTGATGTAAAAGGCGGTCGTTTTAAGAAGGAAGCGATTCATTAAAAGGAACGAAGGCTGTCTGATTTAGAAGGGAAGGTAAATCAAACAGCTTTTGTTTCTGTCTGTAAGCATTCACATTTTTCTCTATTTGACGTACCATTATGGGTTCGCTATAATATGCTGTATATGATTATATATGCAATGCTATGATTGGAAAGAGTACATATACCCACCTTATCAGAGAGGGAGAATCATTAGCTGCGAGATTCTCTAAGGAGTAGGGATATGGAAAGTCATCCATGAGCAATTCCAATGAAATGAGAAATAATAAAGTAGTTGGAATCGGCGTCAAACCGTTATCTTGTTAGAGTGAACGCGTGAGTTCCGTATTTTCACATAGTGGGAAATGTATTTGAATGATGATAACGCGCGTTAACAAAGGTGGTACCGCGAAACAAACTCCTTTTCGTCCTTTGATGATGAGGAGTTTTTTTATTTGCCCATGTAATGATGTGCAATTATAAGGAGGAATAGGATTATGGCAAACGAACAAGCATCTCTTGATTCACAACTACCAAAAAACTATGATCCAAAGGCAGCGGAGGCCAAATGGTATCCCTACTGGATGGAACAAGAATTTTTTAAAGCGGAGCGCGATCCAAAGAAAGCTCCTTATACGATTGTAATCCCACCTCCAAATGTAACGGGTAAGCTACATTTGGGTCATGCATTGGATACAACGCTACAAGATATTATTACACGTGCTAAGCGTATGCAGGGATACAGTACGCTGTTTCTACCAGGAATGGATCATGCGGGTATCGCAACTCAAACGAAGGTAGAAGCAAACCTGCGTGAAGAGGGCTTAAGCCGTCATGATTTGGGCCGTGAAAAATTTGTAGAAAAAGTTTGGGAATGGAAGCATGTCTATGCTAATCATATTCGTGAACAATGGGAAAAACTTGGGCTTGCTCTAGATTACTCACGCGAGCGTTTTACGATGGACGAGGGCTTATCACGTGCCGTTCGTGAAGTATTTGTTCGCCTCTATGACAAAGGTTTGATCTATCGTGGTAAGCGCATCATTAACTGGGACCCAGCCGCTCGTACAGCCTTGTCTGATATCGAGGTTATTTACAAAGAAGTAAAAGGCGCGCTGCATCATATGCGTTATCCATTAGCTGATGGAAGCGGCTTTATTGAAGTGGCTACAACTCGTCCTGAAACGATGCTAGGCGATACCGCAGTAGCTGTTCACCCAGAGGATGAACGTTATAAAGATTTAGTTGGCAAAATGGTTGTTCTGCCGATTACAGGTCGCGAAATTCCGATTGTAGCGGACGATTATGTAGACCCTGAATTTGGTTCTGGTGCGGTTAAAATCACGCCTGCACACGATCCAAATGACTTTGAGGTGGGTCAACGTCATAATTTGGAACAAATCATTGTCATGGATGAATCAGGGGTAATGAATGAAAATGCTGCTTCCTATAAAGGACTTGATCGTTTCGCTTGCCGCAAGCAAATTATTAAAGACTTACAAGATCAAGGCGTTATGTTTAAAATCGAGGAGCATATTCATCAGGTTGGACATAGTGAACGAAGTGATGCGGTAGTAGAACCATACCTATCGACACAATGGTTTGTTAACATGCAGCCTCTTGCAGACGAAGCGCTAAAAAATGCTGCTTCCGAAGACAGTGTTACATTTGTTCCTGAGCGTTTTAAAAACACGTACCTGCGCTGGATCGAAAATATTCGTGATTGGTGCATTTCCCGACAATTATGGTGGGGCCACCGTATTCCTGCTTGGTATTGCCAGGATTGTGGCGAGTTGCATGTATCCCGAGTTGATGTCACAGAATGCTGCAAATGTAACTCCAGCAACCTTTCTCAGGATAATGACGTCTTAGATACGTGGTTCAGCTCTGCGTTGTGGCCATTCTCCACATTAGGTTGGCCAGATGAAACTGAAGACATGAAATACTTCTATCCAACTAACGTACTTGTAACAGGCTACGACATCATTTTCTTCTGGGTAGCACGTATGATTTTCAGTGGTTTGGAATTCACTGGTGAGAAGCCATTTGAGCACGTGTTAATCCACGGAATTATCCGCGATTCTGAAGGACGTAAGATGTCTAAGTCGCTTGGTAACGGGGTTGACCCGATGGAAGTAATCGAGAAGTACGGTGCGGATGCCTTGCGTTTCACATTGGCAACGGGTAATTCCCCGGGTAATGACCAACGTTTTTATTGGGAAAAAGTAGAAGCGAACCGCAATTTTGCAAACAAGATCTGGAATGCTTCACGTTTTGCTTTGATGAATCTACAAGACTTTACGTATGAAGATATCGATTTAACCAAAGAATTATCTGCACCTGATAAATGGATTTTAACCCGTCTTCAAGGAACCATCGCAGATGTTACTCGATTGATGGATGCGTTTGATTTTGGAGAAGCAGGTCGTCTGCTATACAATTTCATCTGGGATGATTTGTGCGACTGGTACATTGAGATGGCTAAATTGCCATTGTACGGTACAGATGAACAAGCGAAAAAAGCAACTCAATCGGTGCTTGTATATGTGCTAGATCAGACGTTGCGTTTGCTGCACCCATTCATGCCTTTCATCACGGAAGAAATATGGCAAGCCCTACCGCATCAGGGTGAAAGTATAACAATTGCTGCTTGGCCGCAGGCAAAAGGCGAGTTAACTTTTAACGATGCTGAAGCTGAAATGAGCTTGCTTATGGATATTATCCGCAGCGTGCGTAACATCCGTGCAGAAGTAAACGTGCCCATGTCTAAAAAAATTGAACTAGTAATCAAGGCTAACGATCAACAATCTCTTCAAAGTCTACAACGTGGAGAAGAGTTCTTGGTACGTTTCTGCAATCCTGAAAAACTAGTAATTGGCACTGATTTGGAAGCTCCAGAAAAAGCGATGTCCGCTGTTGTTACTGGTGCAGAGTTATTTTTACCGCTTGCAGGGTTACTTGACTTGGAACAGGAGCGCAAGCGTTTGGAGAAGGAAATTGATACACTAAATAAAGAAGTGGAACGCATCGAGAAAAAGCTGAACAACCCAGGCTTTATGGCAAAAGCTCCCGCAAATGTTATTGAGGAAGAGAAAGCTAAAATGGCAGACTACGCTAACAAGCGTGAAAAGGTCATCGCGCGTTTAGCTGATCTAGAATCCTAAGCTTGTCTGCTTCATTCTTGTCATAACTAAACGATTGGGGTCATACGGTAAATGAAGGCAGATCATATTCTTATTTATGATGAAGCATTGGATTGGCTTCACAGCCTGTTACGTTTTGGACTTAAACCTGGTTTAGAGCGCATGAATTGGATGCTAGAGGAGTTAGGGCATCCTGAACGAAATTTATTATTTGTTCATGTGGCAGGTACCAATGGAAAAGGCTCTACGTGCACTTTTTTGACACACGTAATGCTGGAAGCGGGAATTAGTGTTGGAACCTTTACTTCCCCATATATCACTGATTTTCGCGAACGTATTCGATTTAATAACCAACTCATTCCACAGGACGACCTTGTTCGTCTTGTGGATGAAATAAAGCCGTTGGTGGGGCGCTGTGAACGGGAAACGGAGTATGGCTGTCCTACTGAGTTTGAGGTTATTACTTTACTGGCGATCTGTTATTTTGGCAGAGTGGTCAGACCTGCGATTGTGATTTGGGAAACGGGGCTGGGTGGACGTTTGGATTCAACGAATGTTGTCCATCCCATCATAAGTGTCATTACCAATGTTGGTCTTGATCATACCAATGTTCTAGGCTCAACGATTGGTGAGATTGCTTTGGAAAAAGCCGGCATTATCAAATCAGGAGTGCCTGTTGTAGTAGGACATCTGCAGGAAGAGGCACTTGATGTTATTTCTCGGATTACCAAACAAAAAAACAGCAGGCTTTATAGGCTAGGTAACGAATTTTATTCCAAGCCTCTCTTTACAGAAGCTTCAAGAGGAGCCCAGCATATCGAATATGGTAGTTTGTTTCGTCTCAACTCTTCCACATATCAATTGGGGTTACTAGGCAAACATCAGGTGCAAAACGCGGGCGTTGCCTTGATGGTTCTAGATCTCATGAGAGAATTCTATGCTTTTTTTGTGGAGGAAGAAGATAGGAAGAAGGGTTTGGCGCAAGCTACATGGCCAGGGCGCTTGGAGATTGTCTCACGTAAACCGTTATGTATGATAGATGGAGCACATAACACGGAAGGTATCACGATGCTAGTCGACAGTTTAGCTGAGCTAGCAAACGATACAAAGCGAATTCATTTAATGTTCTCTGCTCTTGAGGATAAACCGTTGCCTCAAATGGCTCGGGTTCTTAAAGAGGCGCCGCTCGAATTTGCCAACGTGTATCTCACGAGCTTTGATTTTCCAAGAGCCGCCTCTGTAGATACCTTGGAGGATGCTTTTTTGATGGGTGGCTTTAATCAAGAACAACTGGAACGTGTTGATAATTGGGAAATCACGTTGCGTGAATGGCTGAGCGACGAGACGAAGAGCGATGAGACGTTGCTGATTTGCGGATCACTTTACTTCATCTCTTTGGTACGCTCAATCTTTTTAATCCCCGTAGAACAGGTAGGTGAATAAAGTGGAACCATTGCAACATGTCCACTTCGTCGGAATCGGCGGTTATGGTATGAGTGGAATTGCACGCGTATTAGTTGATTTAGGATATAAAGTAACAGGATCGGATGTAGCGATGAACGATCTTGCCCGAAAGCTACAGGAAAAAGGAGCACAAGTGATTATCGGCCATGATGCTTCTCATATTGATGGGGCAGATATCGTCGTTTATTCTACTAGTATATCGAAAGAAAATCCTGAAGTTGCAGCGGCCCTGAAAAAGGGGATTCCGCTGCTGCATCGTTCACAGATGCTTGCAAAGATTCTAAATGAAAGAACAGGTGTAGCTGTAGCTGGTGCTCATGGCAAAACCACGACAACTTCTATGACAGCCCACATTTTAGAAGCAAGCGGCGAGGACCCCACTTTTATTATCGGTGGTGAATTAGTCAACGCTGGTACGAATGCAAAAGCTGGTAAAAGCGACTATGTAGTGGCCGAGGCAGATGAAAGTGACGGCTCCTTTAAGGAATACCATCCAGCATATGCTATTGTAACTAATATTGAACCAGATCATTTAGAGCATTTTGATGGAGACTTTGCCAATCTAAAAAAGGCTTATGTTCATTTTCTAGGTAACATCAAACCAGATGGTACGGCTATTGTGTGTCTGGATGATCATCATGTACGTGAATTAATGCCTTCCGTTAATCGAAAGGTAATTACCTATTCTATTGACTCTGTTTATAGTGGATCAGCGGACTATTATGCTATGGAGATTGTATGCGGTGATCTGACTACAACCTATCAGGCATGGCATAAGGATGTTCATTTAGGTGAGGTAATTCTTCATTTCCCAGGCAAGCATAATGTAGCCAACTCCTTAGCAGCGATGATTGTAGCGTTAGAAGCAGGAGTTCCCTTTGAAAGGATTTCTCAGGCCTTGAGTACGTTCCGAGGTGCAAAACGTCGTTTCCAAATTATTGGGGATGCACAGGATATTTTGGTGGTTGATGATTATGCTCACCATCCAACAGAAATCATGGCAACATTAAATGGAGCGAAGGCTTGTGGGCGTCGGGTGATCGCAATATTTCAGCCACAGCGCTATACCCGCACGTTTTTCTTGATGGAGGAATTTAGCCGAGCCTTTTCAGAAGCGGACGAAGTGATTATTACGGATATTTTTTCTCCCGCAGGGGAACAGAAAATCGAAGGGGTATCCTCTCAGATTTTAGTTGATAAAATTAAAGCGAATAGTCATCCGCGTGCACAGTACATCCCTACCAAGGAAGAAGTGCAGCAACAACTGGTGAAGCAATTGCAGCCAGGTGATCTCGTCTTAACAATGGGAGCGGGAGATATTTGGAAATCTGCATATTGGTTCGCTGAGCAATTGCAACAAAAAGTTAAAGAAACACAGGAAAGCTGAGCATAAAAGCATTTATTGTCATACTAAACTAGATAGTGGTAACAAAGGAAACTGCCGGATTTGTCCGGCAGTTTTTTTGTCTCTATCTAATGAGCTAGGATACAGATTGAACGTAGTAACAAGCTAAGGCAGGTGGTTTATGATGCTACAGTGGGGGTGGCCCATTATATTAATGGAAGAAGCTGAAATCGAACGACTAATTTGCTGGATCTGTGGGGCTTTACTAGGAGTGATTTGCTTTTCGGATATAAGGAAACGCCTGATCCCTAATTCTATTGTTTTGCCCGCTATTTTTACATTTTTATGTGTGCGTGTGACTCATCCATTAGAAAAAGAGACATTTACAACGCATATGTTAGCCATGTTATTGGCTTTTGTGCTTTTATATGTAACAGTGATTGTTACAAAAGGAGGAGTGGGAGGAGGAGATATCAAGTTAGCAGCCTTATTAGGGTTAATTGTAGGGAGGACCTATATAATCTCTCTGTTGCTTGTAGCAGGGATTAGTGCAATTGTACTTGCGATTCTATTAGCTCGACAGCCGCGAATAAGAAAGGAAGGAATACCATTTGCCTGTTGTTTGACAATTGGCTGGTTGTTTACGTATGTAGGCAGGATAGATGTGTTGCATGTCTATGCTATATTTTTTCTTCCCTGAGCAGTCATAACTTGCTAGGTCTGTTCGTAAACTAGTAGTACTAGAGTTAAGAGAACGAGGAGGACCTACTATGAGCGGACAACCTTCCAATCGAATATCTATAAAACTATCACCTGTCATCCCTCCCCAAAATAAGATGAGGGCAAATACACCTGTACAAAATAAGCAGGTAAAAGAACAGAAGAATGACAAGAAAACACAGCCAGAAAAGGCCACAGGTAACGAGGGAGTATATGAAGGAATACGGGAGCTAGTAGGCGATGACAATAAAGAAACGAGGCAAGAATATGACGAGCAGCAAGCGAAGGAGGCAGAGCTGGAATTAGCTGAGGCAATGAGTAGATTGTGTAAGCTGGAGGAACAAAACTTACCCACTCATACGAGTAAGGAACAGTTCCTAGCTGAATTGTCTAAAGCTGAGCGCTTATTTGAAAAAGAAGAGCAGGATAGATCGTTTGTAGAAGGTCGGCTCGGTGAAGAGGGATACCAGAGCCCATATTACGAGGGGCTTTATCCCTCTGATTGGGCGCAAGAATCAAGGAAGCCGGCATGGTGGGAAAAACTAATAAAAAATCAAAGCCATATGTCAAAGCGACCTATTTTAAGAGTATTTATTACGACAATAAGTGCCGTTATCCTTGGAGTGTTATTTGGCTTTATTGTTTTAAATATCTTCGTACAAGAACAGCTAGTGCATCCCTCACAGACGGGTGCTACACTGCCGAAATCAACCGAAGCCATACAGAATTCTGCTGCTACTTCTGAAGGGACGAGTGCATTCAATGAAAAAGCAGTTCCCGTAAATGGTGAGCGTCAACCTAATGAATCAAATGATGCGCGAGAAGCGGGCTTGTCTAAAGAAGGAGCGTCACAGCAGGCGAGATCGCCAATTGTCTCTACTGGTCAGAAATCAGATGCCGTTCTTGCAACCGTCCAATTTCCAGAACAAAACTATTACATGGTCCAAATGGGGGTGTTTACTGACCCAAAAGCAGCCGAGCCCGCTGTTGCCTCTCTCGACGAAAAGGGATTACCCCATTTTCTTTATCCAATCGAAGGAAGGCTTCATTTATTTACGGGAGTATCGCCAAGTCGTGATGCCATTTTGGGATTGGCAGATCATTTTAGACAAAAGCAAATTGAAGTCTATGTAAAAGAAGTGAAGCTACCAGCTACAGAGAAACAAGTTCAGATTGTCCCTACCTCCCCTTTAGAAGTAGGTGCTTCCTCTGATAAAGGGGTTGTTAATGCTTTTATCAAATCGGGAATAGATATCATTCAACAGCTTTCTACTTTATCCAGTCAAGTGGTTAATACAGATAAGCAAAAAGTACAACCGCTTACAGCAGAGCAAGAAGCTAAGCTCAAAAGGATGCATGTCGCCTTTTTAGATAATAGTAGAGCAACACAGCAGACCTTGCCACAAAAGGAGCAAGTCTATATAGCGGGGATGGTGCAGGGGATGAATCAGGCAATGAGTACGATGACCCAACTAAAAACAGCCAATGCAGAGCCATATGCTTGGCAGGTACAAAAAGGAATTATGCAATATTTACATTATTATGCTGTATGGATGAAGGAGACGAATTAGGAAAATGGCTTTGTTTGCAAAAGGTTTCTTGCAAACAAGGTCTTTCTTTCGTTATGATCATAAAAATAAATCTGAAAATCAACAGCTTCGGTAGTTGTCTCTTGATGTCAAGTTTTGCTACACTTAGGTGTGATTATAACGACTTTCTTCCAAACAACAACGATGAAAAAACGAGGGTAGAGAGAATGACGGGGAAAGAATTTGTAATTTTATTGATTGTCCTGTTATCAGGTCTCTTGTTTGGTAGTCTATTAGGGCAAATATTAGGTCCTTGGATTCCTTTTCTTCGAGAGAGTAAGATGTTAACATGGAGTCCTGCGGCAGATTTGGACATTTTGAAGTACAATCTTCATTTTGAGGTAAAACTAAACCTAGCCAGTATCGGAGGGCTTGTTCTCGCTTTTTGGATATATAAAAAAATTCGATAGGGGGAGATAAAATGAATCCAGAACAGCCAATCGTATTAGCTTCTTCTTCCCCGCGACGTCAAGAATTGCTGGCATGCTTGGGCTTGCCTTTTCGCGTTGAGGTGAGCAATGTAGATGAGACGATATCTGAAGAGATTGCGCCAGAAGAAATTGTGAAAATCTTATCTCATAGAAAAGCAGATGCAGTTGCCAAAAATTTGTCATTTGGTCTAGTTATTGGCTCTGATACAATTGTTGTGCTAGACGGACAGGTATTGGGAAAACCGCATGATGAAGAGGATGCATTTCGGATGCTCTCTTCATTACAAGGGCGCGAGCATGAAGTATTCAGCGGCCTAGCTATTATTGATGTTTCGACTGGGAAGACAGCACTTGATTATTCATCTACAAGGGTTAAAATGCGTACAATGACAGATCAGGAGATACGTGGATATATCGCCAGTAAAGAACCGATGGATAAAGCTGGTTCCTATGCTATACAGGGCCTTGGATCGACGATTGTAGAACGAATTGAGGGCGATTATTTTACGGTAGTGGGACTACCGCTCAATCGCTTGGCCCAGATGCTTAATCAATTTGGAATTTCCCTGTTAAACAAGTAGGTGTTCCTCTTAGATTGCTTCTCCATGATAAAAGCCGCTTGGCAGGAATGAAGGAAGGGGCAAAATAAGAGATGAACTGTAACAATTTTAAGTTAAAAAACGTCCCTACATATGAGCGTCCGCGCGAACGTTTGTTAAGGCAAGGGTCTGGTGCTTTATCTGATGTCGAACTCTTAGCGATTTTACTTCGGACTGGCACAGAAAAAGATCCGGTCCATAGGGTAGCGCAGCGCTTATTAGCTGTGTTTGGTGATTTGCAACAACTTGCAACAGCTACTCATGAAGAGCTGACAGATATCAACGGGATTGGTCCCGTTAAGGCTGTGGAAATACAGGCAGCGCTGGAGTTAGGACGAAGATCTGCCATTAAAGCTCGAGATATTCGTATCAGTATCCGCTTGCCAAAAGATGTAGCAGATTTTATGATGCCGGAAATGGCTGGTCTCGTGCAAGAACATTTTGTATGCCTGTTTTTAAATACGAAAAATCAGGTGATTGGGAAGAAAACAGTTTTTGTGGGAAGCTTAGATTCTTCTATTGTTCATCCACGGGATATTTACCGCGAAGCAATTAAGCGTTCTTGTGCCTCTATAATCTGTTTGCATAATCATCCAAGCGGAGATCCTGCTCCAAGCAAAGAGGATATTAATGTTACTAAAATCCTGCTTCAAGCAGGAGATTTAGTAGGAATCCCTCTTTTGGACCATCTTATTATTGGAGATGGTCATTACGTTAGTTTAAAAGAACAGGGATATATGTAACACGTACCCTTTCACAAAACAAATAATACCTGTCTGTCAGCGGAAGCATCCTAGGAAAATGACCGTTTTGACAAAATGGAAGGAGATTTTCAATATGTTTGGTAGTTTCACACGCGATATGGGGATTGACTTGGGAACAGCTAATACCCTCGTATACGTTAAAGGAAAAGGAATTGTGGTGAGCGAGCCTTCTGTTGTAGCGATCCGCACTGATACAAATACAATTGAGGCTGTAGGTAATGCAGCCAAAAACATGATTGGTCGTACACCAGGAAATATCGTGGCTGTTCGTCCGATGAAAGACGGAGTTATTGCTGATTTTGAAACCACTGCAACCATGATGCGTTATTTTATTCGTCAAGCTCAGAAAAATCAAGGCTTCTTTAGCCGTCGTCCTAGTGTAATGGTTTGTGTGCCATCTGGGATTACAGCGGTTGAAAAACGTGCGGTAGAGGATGCAACGAAGCAAGCAGGAGCAAAAGAAGCATATACAATTGAAGAGCCATTTGCGGCTGCAATTGGTGCTGATTTGCCTGTTTGGGAACCAACAGGTAGCATGGTAGTGGACATTGGGGGCGGTACGACGGAAGTAGCTATCATCTCACTGGGTGGAATTGTTACTAGTCGTTCCATTCGTGTAGCTGGTGATGAAATGGATGAGGCAATCATTCAGTATATTAAACGTCGTTACAATCTGATGATTGGTGAGCGTACTGCTGAGACGTTGAAAATGGAAATTGGTTCCGCTATCGCCCCGGATGAACAAGAAACTGTAGAAATTCGTGGTCGAGATCTTGTGACAGGTTTGCCAAAAACGATCTCTGTTACAAGTACAGAAATTGCCGAAGCATTGGCTGAAACGATTATGTCAATTGTTGAAGCTGTGAAAATTACATTGGAGAAAAGTCCTCCGGAGTTGGCTGCAGATATCATGGATCGTGGAATTGTACTAACTGGAGGAGGGGCATTACTACGTCACATTGAACGGTTATTAACGCGTGAAACAGGCATGCCTGTTCATGTGGCGGAGAATGCACTTGACTGTGTAGCTATTGGAACTGGCCGAGCGCTTGAGAATTTGCATCTCTTTAAATCTAAACATGGAATAACATCTTCACGTGCAAAAAGACGATAAGCGGGTGACGTGTCTATGTCATTCTTCGGTAATCGCAAACTTATAATTGTATTAATTGGCTTAGTTGTTCTGTTGGTAGTGATGGGCTATACCGCCAAGGACAGAATGAACCTGACATGGCCGGAAAAATTCATGAAAGATACAACCAGCGTGGTGCAGGGCCTGTTTTATCGCCCTGCCCAGGCTGTTTCGCAGTTTGTTCACAATGTTCAAGATGCTTATCATGTGTACGAAGAAAATCGTGTACTAAAAGCAAGCTTGGATCAATACGCGCAGATGTCTGCTGAGTTAAAAGCCGTAAAGTATGAGAATGGACAACTGAGAGAGAGTCTTGGCACAAAACAAAAATTAAATGATTACAATGTCATTTATTCAGAAGTAGCTGCAAGGAATTCGAGTCAATGGAATGATGTGTTGGTTATCAGTAGCGGTAGCAAACAAGGTGTTAAGAAAGACATGGCTGTTATGACCTCTAAAGGTTTGATAGGGAGAGTGAAGGATGTTTCCAATTTCTCTGCGACAGTTGAATTGCTTACAAGCAGAGAGAGCTCTAACCGCAACCATGTTTCTGGATACATTTTGGCCACTCAGCCAATCCAAACTCCGCCTTCAACTACTGGTAATGGTCAACAGACGAATGCCACAAGCAATACAGCAAATGCGGCCAATTCGAATAAATCAAATGCAGCTACCACACAGGCGAATAACCAACAGAAGCCAGCAACTACTACGAAGTATGTAAGTGGAATTTTAGAGGATTACGACTCGGTTGAAAAATTATTGATTATGCGCAAAATTCCTTTAGATCAAAAGATCAGTGTGAATGATGCGGTAATTACGTCTGGGTTAGGCGGTATGATTCCTAGTAAACTACCAATTGGTGTAGTGGTCAAAACAGAGCCAGGAGACTATGGATTAACCCAAACAGCCTATATAAAACCGTACGCTGATTTCACATTAATTTCCGATGTCTTGGTTATTGATCGTAAGTCTGTGGAGACTCCAACTGGAGATTCAAGTTCTTCCAGTCAAAAAGGCACCACTCAGCAATCGAAGGGAAAAGGGGGTAAATAGTATGTTATCTCGAACGAAATTGTCCCTCTTTTTGCTATTGCTGTTTATATTGGAAGGATCGGTGGTACAAGTTTTTGTGCCGAGTGCATGGGGGATGTCTTACGAGACGATTCCCCGCTTTGCTTTGGTGGGAACTATCCTGATTTCCTTGTTTATTGGGAGACGGGAAGGATTGCTATATGGATTGGTCTTTGGACTGTTACAAGATGTTGTTTTCGGTCATATAATCGGCGTGTATACGTTATCTATGATGGTGGCAGGGTACTTTGCTGGACTAGTCTTGATGCTATTTCATCGTAGCTTTGCCGTCGTGTTTACTACGCTTCTTCTAGTTTTGTTTGGGCATGAGTGGCTTACTTATACGCTGTTTCGTTTATTTATGACCAATCCTGTAGATGTTCGTTGGACACTTACTCACGAAATTTTTCCGACAGTTCTTCTAAATATGCTGTTTGCGGCTTTTGTTTATTTGCCGATGAAAAAGCTTTGCTTGCAAGTGAAAGAAAACAAAGAGCGCTCTCATGAGTAGGATCTGACAGAAGGAGGAGTAGCTCGCATGGGAGAGAACCAACAAGAACCTAAATCCCATATTGCCACTAGATTAAACGTTTTGTTTTTTTTCGTATTTATGTTTTTTGCGGCTGTTATTTTGCGGCTTGCCTATGTACAAATCGTAGAGGGAGAACAATATCAACACGATTTGGAAAAGTATAGTATTAGACAATTACCAATACCTGCACCGCGTGGTCGTATCTTAGACGTGAACCACAATGTTTTGGTTTCGAATAAGCCAGTTTTTACGGTTACTTATACATCCGAGCAAAAAAGGGAAATTGATGAGGAAGCAGTAGCCGAAAAGCTGACGAGCTTGTTGCAAATGGATGAAAAGATTGGGACTGATAAAGAGCTGATAAAAAAAGCGACTGAATTGCAGACCACATTACCGGTCACTTTTAAGCCAGAGCAATCTCAAAAGCTAATCCAGCAGCTAACTCCCAAAATTAATGCTCTTCCAAATTCGGCTCAATTAAAAGGGATAAAGGACTATGATTTAGTAAAAACAGCCTTTGCCTTGGGACTCTCAGTAAGATCCCCTTTCGACGAAAATGATCGCGAAGCTTTACAAAAAAAATTGCCAGCAACGATTCAGGTAGACGGCAAGAACGTGGATACGAAGACAGCCTATGACAGTCAATTATTAAAATACGTCATCACAGCTAATGTACCGTATCCAATTGCTCTTGAGGACAAAGTAAAGGAATCTTTGCAAAAGGATGTAAAGTCACTTTTAAGCAAGATGCCTTCTGCTGGGGAGCTAAGCAGTAAAACAGATGCAGAATTACTCCAGTATGCTGCTAGATTTGATTTGGATGTTGCATTGCCATTAACTCCGGAGCAACGTCAGTATCAGTGGCATCGTATTAGCATTTTAAATAGCATGCGAGATTATAGTATGCCTAAATTCATTCCTCGTCGAATTAAGGAAAACGCTACTGAAATTGAAGTAGCCAAAATCAATGAAAATTTAAGTGAATTACCTGGAATTAATGTAATTGTTGAACCTGTTCGGCAAATTAGACAAGATGAGGATGGCGCTTTTGCCACACATATTCTTGGCTACATCAGCCCAATCAATGCAAGTCAGGTCAATGAGTATCTTGCTATGGGATATTCCAAGACAGATCGTATTGGAGTCGAGGGGTTAGAAAGATATTACGAGAAAGATTTACGTGGAAAAGATGGCATTATGGACGTGCAGGTAAACAAGGATGCAGAGACGGTAGTGAAAGGAAGAACTCGCGAAGCAATACCTGGTAATGATCTAGTTCTTTCCTTAGATTATCGCTTCCAAAGTAAATTGGAGGAAATTCTTAAACGAAATGTCAATGAGATGAGACGCTCTGCTAAAGGAAAAGTGAACGCTGCCTCTGCGGTCGTAATGAATCCTAATACAGGTGAGGTTTTGGCTATGGCTAACTACCCTGATTACGATTTAAACCTCCACTATAATCGAAAGCTATTCAATGAGAATTATGAGAAGGTAGTTGCTCCAGCACAGCTTAATAATGTCACTAGGGGTGTTTATCCACCGGCTTCTACGGTGAAACCTATTTCGGTTATGATGGCCTTACAAGAAAAGTTAACCACACCCTATGAGTCAATTTTTGACCCTGGTTATTTCCAATTTGGGGATGTAAAGAAACGAAACTGGAAACTAGGTGGACATGGTCAAGTTGATGCAAGACGAGCAATAGCTGTATCCAATAACACATACATGTACACAATGGGCTGGAGATTAAAGGAGCGCGAGATAGCAAAAGGAAATAGTTATCGTGAATCCTTTAAGATCATTAATTTTTACAATCAGCAATTCGGTCTAGGAGTTAAGACTGGTATTGATTTACCAAGTGAAAAGGCAGGCTGGCCAGCTCCAACATTTGAAATGGGACGTATTGCCGATGCTCTTATTGGACAGTATGATAGCTTTACTCCTATCCAATTGGCTCAATACGTGTCTACAATCGCAAATGGCGGATATCGAATTCGACCGCATATGGTTAAAGAAATTCGAAAAGGCTCTATTGATCCTAAGAAACCAGGTGATGTCATTACAACCATAGAGCCGCAAGTATTGAATAAAATTAATATCAATCCAAGCTACCTCAAGGTTGTTCAAGAAGGGATGCGCCGTGTTACTCAGCCTGGAGGTACTGCTGCGACAGCGATGGCAGGCTTGCCGTTTAGTGTAGCTGCTAAAACAGGTACCGCTCAAACAGGCGGAACATCTTCTGATAACTCCTTGATCCTTGGATATGCGCCTTACGAAAATCCTAAAATTTCCTTTGTAGTAGTGGTTCCGCATTCTGGAGGACATGGTTCAGATAGGATCGCGCGTGAATTGCTGGAGGCTTATCATGCCTTATATCCACTTAACAGCACGGTAACGCCGACAGAGTAGGCTTTCTAAGATTAATTCGCTGAGTTTTTTGTTAGCGAGGCAGGAGTTTGTTGTATAAATGGCGAATGGTAACGGTCGAGGTGAAACATCTCCATGAATACGGCCAAAAGTAAAGTAGTCATTAAAGGAACCAAAGATGGACTTGTCTTTTTTATGGACGATACCTGTTCATTTTCGGAGCTTTTAGATGATTTACGTGAAAAAATTGAGCACAGCCATCCACAATTTTTTAGTGGTCCTCTCATCAGGATTACATTAAAACTTGGGAAGCGTTACTGCACTCCAGAGCAACAGGAAGAGTTAACGCAGATTATTCGCATGAAGGGTAATCTGGTTATTCATATGATCGACTCGGATGTGATTCTTAAAGAAGAAGCATATAAAGAAGCCAAAGCTCCCGGATTGATTGTACAAACAAACACGGTTCGTTCCGGTCAGGTATTAGAATACGACGGAGATATTTTGCTACTGGGTGATGTTAATCCTGGTGGTACGATAAGAAGTACGGGGAGTATCTTCGTGTTAGGTAATCTTCGTGGTGTAGCGCAAGCGGGAACGAATGGCGACAAAGATGCTGTAATCGCCTCCGCTTGCTTACATCCAACCCAACTGAGAATTGCGGAAGTAATCAGCCGTCCGGGAGATGAATGGTCGGACTATAGCGGTACTACTGAGTTTGCTTACTTGGAAGAGGATCGGATGGTAGTCGCTAAAATGAACTTTTTGCATCGCTTACGCTCAGATTTGGGTAAGAAGAAAGCATAACGGTACGGAATGAAGGAGAGGGAGCATACGTGGGTATTGCAATAGTTGTGACTTCAGGGAAAGGCGGAGTGGGGAAAACCACCTCATCTGCTAATATAGGAACCGCATTGGCTCTCAATGGCCAGAAGGTGTGTATGGTAGATACAGATATCGGCTTACGCAATCTGGATGTGGTCATGGGACTAGAAAATCGGATCATTTATGACCTGATTGACGTAGCAGAAGGTAGTTGCCGTTTGCAACAGGCTTTAATTAAAGATAAGCGTTTTGAGACGTTGTCATTATTACCAGCAGCGCAGACCAAGGATAAATCAGCGCTTACAACAGATCAAATGGAAGATATCGTCACTCAATTGAAGCGTGATTTTGACTACGTCATTATTGATTGTCCAGCAGGTATTGAACAAGGATTCCGCAACGCTGTAGCAGGGGCTGATCAGGCTATTGTTGTGACGACTCCGGAAAAGGCGGCAGTACGTGACGCAGATCGTATCATTGGCCTGCTTGAACGTGAAAATGTAGGAATGCCTAAATTAGTAATTAATCGAGTGCGGTCCCATATGGTTAAGAATGGTGACATGTTAGATGTAGAGGATATTCTGGATTTACTTGCCATTGATTTACTGGGTGTGATTCCTGATGATGAATATATCATCAAATCAGCAAATGCAGGCGAGCCGGCAGTGATGAATCATGAATCTCGTGCGTCCTTAGCATATCGAAATGTAGCAAGACGTTTGTTAGGGGAATCAGTGCCTTTACTGCCACTTCAGGATAAACCGGGAGTTTTTCATAAGTTCCGTAAGTTTTTTGGCTTTAAATAAGGAATGCTAGTCGAGAAACAAGAGAACAGGGGTATACTCCTGTTTCTTTTTTACTGATCCGAACTTATGGAATTTTTATCTTACAAAGTGCAACGAAGGTTCTTAGTGCCAAAGGTTTGGTTTTCAAGTTTTTCTTTGCATTTCCGAATAATATAAGACTTACAGATACTAGACCTTAACATGCACGGGGGAAAAAAATGGATTTTGAAAAGCGATATATAAAGCAGTTGGATTGGTTGATTCTGTTGATCCTTCTAGGTCTTGGCTTGTTTAGTTATCTCGGTATAAGCGGATCTGCCCCAGGAGTGGCGACAGCGAACCGACAGCTTATGTGGTATGCTATTGGTTTTGGCGTATTGTTTTGTACACTGATTATCGATTATCGGGTGTTCCGGCAGCTATCATATGTAGTTTACGCTATAGGGCTAGTTTTGCTTTTCGGCGTATTTTTTACGAAGGCGATTAACAACGCTACTAGTTGGTATAATCTGGGTGTCGTTCTGTTTCAACCATCCGAACCTATGAAAATTTTTACGATAATAGCTGCTGCACACTATATGTGCAAACGTGAAGAAAAATTAGGTAAGCCTTATTATCTTTATGAATGGTGGCCTGTATTTCTGATCGTTGGGGTACCGCTTCTCATGATTTTTAAACAACCAGACTTGGGGACAGCTTTAGTCTTTTGTTCTATATTAGCAACCATGTTGATTGTCGGTGGCATTCGAGTACGGCATATGATTACGTTTAGCGGGATTGCTGCTATTGGAGTAGGACTAGTTTCCTATGTTTATCTGTACCATAAAGATGATATTTTTTTTAAATTGATCAAACCTTATCAATGGGCTCGGATTGAATCTTGGTTAAACCCTTATCTTGATCCAGTAGGGCAAGGATTTCAGCTTTTACAATCGCTTATTGCAATTGGATCGGGGCAGTTAACAGGTAAAGGCTTACACACAGCCACACAGGCTAGCTTGCTATGGGTTCCGGTTGGTGAGAGTGATTTCATTTTTACGGTCATCGCGGAGCGTTTAGGGTTTGTTGGAGCAGGAATTATGATGATCCTGTTTTTCGTGTTAGTGTATCGAATGATTCGGATTGCGATGGAGTGTAATGATCCATTCGGTGCCTATGTGGTATCAGGTGTAGTTGGAATGCTTACGTTTCAAATCTTTGAAAATATTGGAATGACCATTCAGCTAATGCCAATTACTGGTTTGCCTTTGCCATTTATTAGTTATGGTGGAAGTTCCCTTTTGACCAATTTCTTAACAATAGGTGTAGTGTTGAATATTGGGATGAGGAAGCAGAAACTTAGTTTCGATTAAGTTAAAAATCGTGACAAACCAATAAATGTGTGATATATTCAAGGTAAGTTAACCATTTTACTTACCTAGTGATTTGATGGATTGGATGATATGCCGTGCTTTTCAGAGATAGCGTCACCATGTGATCAAGTCTCTGTTGGGCACGGCTTTTTTCCTTGAAACAAGCTTTAAGTGATGGTTAACAGATATTTTAATCGTCTGAAAAGGCGAACATTTCTAGGAGGTTTTTTCCATGCAACAAGGTACTGTAAAATGGTTTAACGCAGAAAAAGGTTTCGGTTTCATTCAAGTTGAAGGCGGAGAAGATGTATTCGTACACTACAGCGCTATCCAAACTGAAGGTTTCAAAACTCTAGAAGAAGGTCAAAAAGTTGAGTTTGAAATCGTTCAAGGTAGCCGTGGACCACAAGCTGCTAACGTTACTCGTCTGTAAGATCAAATACGTATAAAAAGAAGCAGTCTCTCTTTTGAGGGGCTGTTTTTTTGCATTTATGCCAATGATTACAGCTCTGTTTTACAGTGTCATATCCCACCTAGACAAGTCATATAATCCAAGTAAAGCTTGGCCTGAAAAGGGGTGGGATGCATGTTTCATGAAAGAGAACGGGTAAAGGAGAGAAGACAGGAAAGAAAAGAACAGCTTCTCTTGCAATCGCGCGACAGTATGCCGCCACACATTGATGAACTACATGATCCGATGGATAGAGTGCTTATTCCTGATCAATATGCAAAAAACACTGATTTCAGCAACGAGACTCCCCCGAGCAAACCGGTGGGGTTCCAGCTTAAAAGGCAGATCTATCTTTCTCTAGCGGTTATTGGTGTGGCCTATGTCCTATTAAAAAGCCCGTTTGGTGTTCCGAATACATGGCGAGATTTATCAAGAGAAGTGATGACTCGCGATTTTAATTTTGAAGGCGTGGCGGTTTGGTACGAACAAGTCACAGGTCACTCGCCAAGCGTGCTACCGGTTCTTTTTAACAAAAAGGAGAAGGAGAGTGTGCCAGCCAACGCGTATCAGCTAAGTAAGTGGAGTTTGCCGAAGGAGTGGAAAATAGCAAAGGAATATGATTCTAAAAGCGCCAAAATAGTTGTTGACTTAGGAGATAAAGGAGAGGTCGTCAACATGGATACCGGCTGGGTAACTTTTGTTGGGGAAAAACCTGGTTATGGAACCACTGTGGTCATGCAGTATACCAATGATCGAGAGATTTGGTATGGAAACCTTGAAAAAGTCAATGTATCTGTAAATGACTGGGTGAATAAAAAGGACACTGTTGGGGTTGCCAAGCCTTTTATCGATCAAGTGGTTAACACGCGTTACCTCTTTATGGCGATGAAACAAAACGGAAGATTTACTAATCCATTGGACGTGATTTCATTTGAGTGACTTTTGGCCAGGCGGTATTCGTGTCCGCATCCACCTTTTATTTTGGCTGGTCATAGGCCTAGCTGTAATGGCTGGTTATTTTATTGAAACGATTGCGTTGTTTATCATTGTACTTATCCATGAGCTTGGTCACATAGCGGCCGCTCGTGAACTTGGCTGGGAAGTAAAAGAAATTCAATTGTTACCCTTCGGTGGAGTCGCGGTTATGGAGGAATCTCCAACATCTGATGCCATAGACGAGATTGTCGTAGCATTAGCAGGTCCTTTTATGAATATCGTTATGATTTTTTTTTCTCTTTTATTTTGGTGGGTAGGTATATGGTCGGAGCATTGGGCCCATTTTTTTATGAAAAGCAATATGATGATTGCTTTGTTTAATTTATTACCGATGTGGCCCTTAGATGGTGGTCGCATTGTGCAGGCAGTCTTAACATCGTTGATTTCTTATCGGAAAGCGGCGATTTTATCATTTAGCAGTAGCTGTGGATTAGCTATTTTACTTCTAGGAGCCGGAATTTGGTTGCTTCATGCCAATCTAACTGCTGTTGCCATCTATTTAGCTCTTACCAATGGGCAAGCATACAAACGCTTTCCTTATCAGTTTGTTCGCTTTTTACATAAAAGATATCAGAGAGCGCCCAGACTAGAGCCGATAGAGCCTGTTCGCGTACCTTCATCTCTCTCTGTTTGGGAAGCTACCCATAAGCTGCAAAAAGGTAAATATCATTTGTTTTATATTACAGGGAAACAAGGTGGCGTACTGCCTGAGGAGAATGTACTTTATGCTTGTCTAGTGGAGCGGCGTCAGCGAGACTGGATCAGCAGCTTGCTGTAGCGTGTGATGCTTCTTGATCATTGGAAAGCTAATTCTGTTATTTTTCAAATCGAGTAGAAATGCGCTACAATGAGAGGATAGGACAGACCTCGAGGAGGAAGATTAGTTGAACAAAAAACAACAACGTGCTCTCCAACAAATTATCGTGAGCCGTGACATAGAAGAAACACGTATTGCTGTCATGGAAGCAGGGCGACTTGCAGAATTGACAATGGAACAGAACAAACCAATGGCGGCGGTAGGCAATATTTACAGAGGACGAGTAAAAAAAGTCTTACCAGCCATGCAAGCTGCCTTTATAGATATTGGAGAAGAGCAGGAAGCGTTTTTATATATTGACGAGGCATTGCCCCCAGGCTGGAAAGTACAGAACCGAGGGGCGGCCAAGCCTAATATTCGGACATTGGTACAAGTAGGCGAGGAAAAAATCGTCCAAATTAGCAAAGAAGCGATAGGAAGCAAATCTCCAAGACTTACCTCTGAAATCAGTCTGCCGGGACGCATGCTGGTTTATTTGCCATTTGCAGGGCTAATCTCGTTGTCACGTAAAATTGTAGACGTAAAACAACGGGAACGACTAAGAGCGTGGGCAATAGATAGCTTAGCTGAGGGAGAAGGGATTATTGTAAGAACGATGGCCGAGGAAGCTTCCGTGGAGCAGTTGCAGACAGAGCTTGATTTCCTGCGTGCAAAATGGAAGGCGGCCTATCAGGAAACGGGAAGGAAAAAAACGCCGTCCCTTCTACTGTCAGCAGATAATGCAGTAAGCCGCATTTTGTTAGATCGCTCGGAAGATCAGATGCTGGAAATAGCAGTGGATGACGCAGAGCTGTATCATGAGCTTAGGGGACAAGCAAAGGCTATTTATCCAGCCATGTTTAATAAAATTCAATTTTATCAAGGAAAAACTTCTGTGTTAGATGCCTATGGTGTCGACAAAGAAATTGAAAAAGCTCTGTATAGGCAAGTGTGGCTGAAAAATGGTGGCTTCTTGGTAATTGATCAAACAGAGGCTATGACCGTAATCGATGTTAATACAGGGAAATTCACGGGGAAGAGCGGTCAGCAGCTAGAGGATACCGTGACGGCAACCAATGTGGAGGCTGCCCAAGAGATTGCTAGACAACTAAGGCTTCGCGATATTGGCGGTATTATCATTATTGATTTCATTGATATGAAGCAGGCCAAAAACCAGCAGATTGTACAGGAAGCCTTGCAGAGAGAATTAGACAAAGACGTGACCAATAGTTATGTCATGGGCTTTACACAATTAGGCCTTTTGGAAATGACAAGGAAAAAGGTAAGAAACAACCTTGCATCTGTTCTAACCAAGCCATGCATCACTTGCAGTGGTAAGGGGAGAATTTTAACGGAGCAGGAGGTAGCTGGACGTTTTATTCGAGAGGCTAAAGCATTGATCCGGGCACAGGATGCAGAAGCTATTGTAGCCGCTTTTCATCCTCATGTGTATGAGTATGTTCAAGCTGAGGGAAGACGTGAGCAATTTGCGAAGGATTGGGGTGTCTTGGTTCAATTTATTTCACGTGAAACCATGCACCCCAGTGAATATCAGATTCTGCATGTTGGAAAAAAGGCTGACTCTAAACGTTTTTCTTGACCTTTTCTGCTAGGTATGATATTATCTGATTGTTATGCAGCTATGCTTGTACCTTGAGCATACTGTAACCGCGCGAATCAGGTTTTAGTAAGATGGTTTGTAAAGCCACACCTGCATGAGGCGAGTCTGAGTATAGGAGGTGCAATAGAATGTACGCAATTATCGTAACAGGTGGTAAACAATACAAAGTTGAAGAGGGTGCTACTCTTTTCATCGAAAAACTAGCTGCTTCCGAAGGTGAAACAGTTACTTTTGATCAAGTATTGTTCGTAAGCAAAGACGGTAAAGTAACTGCGGGTACTCCAACTGTAGCTGGTGCAACTGTAACAGCTAAAGTTGAAAAGCACGGTAAAGGTGAGAAAGTTATCGTGTACAAGTACAAAGCAAAGAAAAACTACCGTCGTAAGCAAGGTCACCGTCAACCATTCTCTAAAGTTGTTATCGAAAAGATCAACGCGTAATGGTTAAGGTCGAGGTAATTCGATCCCAGACGGGCATTGCAGAGATTGCTATGACAGGTCATGCCAATGCTGGCAAATACGGAGAGGACATTGTTTGTTCGGCTGTATCGGCTATTATTTTAGGCAACCTGAATGCGGTACATCTTTTGCTCGGTTTGAAGCCGGATGTGGAAATGAACACAGAAGAGGGCGGATTTTTAAAGTGGCGGCTTTCATCTTTGGATGATCCGGCTCTTGAAGAGAAGCAACAACTACTAGCGGAAAGCACAGTGGTTGCTCTACTGGCTATTTCCCAAAACTACGGAACATATATTTCTGTACAAGATTCAAAATGGCAAGGGGGTGCTCACTCATGATGAACATGCTATTCACTATGGACCTGCAATTCTTCGCATCCAAAAAAGGGGTAGGTTCTACAAAGAACGGTCGTGACTCCATCGCTAAGCGCCTTGGTACAAAGCGTGGCGACGGCCAATTCGTAAAAGCTGGTAACATTCTTGTTCGCCAACGCGGAACAAAAATTTATCCAGGTGCTAACGTAGGCATCGGCGGCGACGATACTTTGTTCGCGAAAGCTGACGGAATCGTTCGTTTCAAACGTCTGGGACGCGATCGCAAGCAAGTTGTGATCGAACCAGTTGTTGCTGAAGCGTAATAACGACAAGAAGCTAAAACCCAGCCAATCGCTGGGTTTTTCTTTTTACTCACGATCCTTTACTCTACTCGTACTTATGTTAAAATAAAAGATGGAATCCATATAGTGACAGGTGGGAAAACATGAAGGACGAACAAAAGTTTATAACGGATCATGCGGACACGTTATTGAGAATTTTAAATCAGGATCGTCATGATTGGCTCAATCATCTTCAGGTTCTCCATGCTTATTTGAAGCTGGGACGCTACCAAGATGGGGAGGCTTACCTGCAAAAAGTGACCGAGGAAGCTCACCGTGAAAGTATGATTGCTCGCATAAACTGTTCGCGTTTGTCTGCTTTCTTTTTGACGTTTAATGCGTTAAATCGAGACATAATAGTAGAAGTAGAGGTTAAAACACAGGTAGATGTGACCAAGCTAGAGATGCAAAGCGATAGCTTTTTTTATTTGATTTCAACTTGCATCGGTCTATTACAGCATCACTTGCATACAGAACAAGTGGAGCATCCTCACTTAGCGGTGACGTTGTTTCACTCGGATAATGAAGTATTTGCCAACTTTGACTTGGAAGGTCAGGTCTCTGCATTAGTTGCAGGGGAAGTGGAAAAGCTTATTCATGATCACAAGGGTATGGCCAAGCTCGTAAGTGAACAAATACATACCGATACAGGCTGGATTGCTGAAATGAGCTTTCCTTGCAAAATGTAGAGAGGTGGCAATTTCGTGTTTGTTGATCAAGTAAAAGTTTATGTAAAAGGTGGAGACGGCGGTAATGGAGCAGTTTCATTCCGTCGTGAAAAGTATGTAGCACTCGGAGGTCCTGCGGGTGGAGATGGTGGTAAGGGAGCGAACGTTGTTTTCGTCGTGGACGAAGGGTTGCGTACGCTTATTGATTTCCGTTACCAACGACATTTTAAAGCAAAACGTGGTGAACACGGAAGAACGAAAGGAATGCACGGTGCTGGAGCAGAGGATATGATCGTTCGTGTTCCTCCAGGTACTACCGTGTACGATGATGATACACAAGAAGTGATTGCTGATCTTATTGAACATGGTCAGCGTGCAATTATTGCTAAAGGTGGCCGCGGCGGACGAGGTAATATTCGTTTTGCCACTGCTTCTAATCCGGCTCCCGAAATCGCGGAGAACGGGGAACCAGGTCAAGAACGCTATATTCGTATGGAGTTAAAGCTGATTGCGGACGTAGGCTTAGTTGGTTATCCAAGTGTAGGAAAATCAACGCTTCTATCTTCCGTTACAGCAGCAAAGCCTAAGATTGCTGCGTATCATTTCACAACAATCGCTCCAAATCTAGGTGTAGTAGACCTAGGTGAAAAAAGCTTTGTAATGGCTGATTTGCCAGGCCTTATTGAAGGTGCTCATGAAGGCGTTGGGCTTGGTCATCAGTTTTTACGTCATGTTGAGCGTACAAGGCTGATTGTACATGTGATTGATATGGCTGCGACTGAGGGCCGTGATCCATACGAGGATTATCTTCAAATTAACGAAGAACTTAAACATTACAATGCCCGCATGGAAGACAGACCACAAATTATTGTGGCTAATAAAATGGATTTGCCGGATGCAGAAGTGCATTTACAGGCTTTCCGTGAAAAATGTCCAGATGCGAAAATATATCCGATTTCTGGCGCCACTCGTCAGGGTGTACAAGAACTCATGTATGCTATTAGTGATTTACTCGAGACGATCCCAGAGCGTTTCGAAGTAGAGGAAGTAGTGGAAGTAGAAGAAAGAGTTGTGTTTAAAGCAGAGCCAGAAGAAATACCATTTGTCATTACAAGAGAGAATGACGTATTTGTGGTGAGTGGTGAGAAGCTTGAAAAATTAACGAAGATGACTAACTTGAACAGCTATGACTCCATTCAACGTTTTGCACGTTTGATGCGCACAATGGGAATTGATCAGGCCCTTCGTGAGCGTGGTGCGAAAGATGGAGATACCGTTCAGATTGGTAAATTTGAATTTGAGTTCCAAGAGTAAACTTTCGTTAAAAGTGAGTGTGGTGAGATGGGGACTATGGGGGAAGACAGACAGCTTGTACGCGGAACCATTGTACATGTATCACGTGAAAATGAATCCGTTGCTCTAAAGGATGCTATGATAGAGTATCAGAAGGGAGATTATTTACTACTCTCTTGTATTTTAGATCAGGCGAATCCTTCTTTTTTGGGTTGTATTCTTCATGTGCGTTTCAATGAAGGTCAGGAGTATCAAGCCTACGAGGTATATACAGAGAAGATCGCATGGCCGGTTGTGATTATGGGACTACTCCCTGTACGCACAGAATCAGTAGCTGAGGGATCGAAGCAGCAGAAAGGACAAACCTCTTCCTCTGTTGTAAGCTCTCATGATGCTACTCGCCAAGCTATCCTAGCAAAATTAAAGGGAAGCAAGCAAGATGCATCCGCTCTCACGAATAACCAGTCTGGTAATCGAGAAAATCAGGCTCAACAATTGGTGAAGCCTGATTTTATTATTAATGTTCCTTACAAGCGAATGGGAGCTAAACCGAATGAAGAGCTGGGAGAGGGAGTACTCCTTAGCTTTTCGGAAAAGGAGCTTCATGTAGGAACAGATGGTTATTTGGCAAAGGGGGATTTTGTTAATCTCTCGTTTGTAATTCCACGTACGAAAACGGAAGTAGTAGCCATGACGAAAGTAATTGAAAAGCGGTTTGATAATAATATCACAATTGTTACGCTCTCGATCACAGATGTCGATCCTGCTCAGCATGCTGAGCTAATCGCCTACCACAAGACGATGTTATCTTAAACCTTAATAAAGGCACCTCGTTTTACCATAACGAGATGCCTTTTTATTTTGCTTTATGAGCGTCAATCAACCCCCGCGCTCGTTGTCTATCTGATAATTTGGAGAAACAGCCATGCGCTTCTCATCTAATTTTTTCCCGAATTGATCCAGCGATCCTGGTTTTCCAACAGCATTGTGGTTACGTCTTTGTGATTTATCAGATTTTCCACGTCCACCCATTCGTACACCTCCTTTATTAGAATAAGATGGTACATTTTTATGATTGGAAAAACATGGACAGTATAAGGTTTTGGCTGGTTTTACTGTCACAGCCTAGTGTGTACGTCGATAGTCGCTTTCATGTAATCCGCTTTTTGGGGTTGTCATAGTATCAGAGTCAGCGTATAATGTCCTTTATAAGAAAACACATGTATTTTTCAGGAGGACACATGAGTAAACGAGATGAAAAATTCTATTTAATTAGAGCGGACATCCTCCCAGAATCGATCGCGAAGACGATTGAAGTAAAAAAATTGTTAGAATCAGGCGAAATTGACACGGTAAATGAAGCGGTCGAGCGGGTTGGGCTGAGTCGTAGTGCTTTCTATAAATACAAAGATGCGATTTTCCCTTTCAACGCCATGATGAGTGAAAAGATTATGACCGTGAGTCTTACGTTGGAGCATCGTTCGGGAATTTTATCGAGGGTATTGCAATTTGTAGCAGAAAAAGGTGGGAATGTCCTAACAATCAATCAAACCATTCCGTTGCAAGGGATTGCCAATGTAGCAATGTCTGTAGATATGGCACAGCTACATATGCCAACGACGGAGTTTTTAGATTTGCTTGAAAAGCTACAAGGAGTACGCAAGGCAGTAATCGTGGGCAGAGGCTAATAACGAGGACAATCAAGGAGGCGTAAGCATGGAGAAAAAGCAGGTAAAAGTAGGATTGATGGGACTTGGAACGGTAGGAACAGGTGTAGTTCGGATTGTGGATGCTCATCAGGAGGACCTGTTTAACCAAACGGGTCTGAGCATTGAGATTCATAAGATTCTGGTACAGGACAAAGAAAAAGCCCGGAGTATCGTAATTGATCAGGAGAAAATCACCACGAACGCGGATGAATTATTAGAAGACCCGGATATTGATGTCATTGTTGAGGTAATTGGTGGCATACACCCTACAAAAGATTATCTGCTAAAGGCTCTTGCAAAAGGGAAAAATGTAGTCACAGCAAATAAGGATTTAATGGCGTTGCATGGTGCAGAGCTATTGCATAAAGCCCAAGAAAAAAAATGCGATGTTTTTTATGAAGCGAGCGTTGCTGGGGGAATCCCGATACTTCGCGCTTTGGTAGAAGGCTTTTCCTCGGACAGAATCACTAAAATGATGGGGATTGTAAATGGTACGACTAACTATATTATGACTAAAATGAGCAAGGAAGGGGCTGAATATCGGGAAGTACTGGCTGAAGCTCAAGCCCTTGGATATGCAGAGTCTGATCCGACTGCCGATGTGGAAGGCTTCGATGCCGCTAGAAAGATGGCAATCCTCTCTACACTTGGCTTCCGTGTTCCGATGAATTTGGAAGATGTACAGGTAAGAGGTATTAGCAAGGTTAACAAAGAGGATATTGCTTACGGGAAAAAATTAGGCTACGAAGTAAAGTTGCTTGGGATTGCACGTCGCGATAACGATGAAATTGAAGTGAGCGTACAGCCTACAATGGTTCATAAGTCCCACCCGTTAGCTTCTGTGAATGGCGTGTTTAACGCGGTGTATGTTCATGGGGAAGCGGTGGGAGAAACGATGTTTTATGGACCTGGAGCTGGTGAGATGCCAACGGCTACAGCAGTGGTTTCTGATTTGATTAGCGTAGTAAAAAATATGAAATTAGGTGTAAATGGACGTGGAACAGTGGCACCATACAAAGAGAAAAAACTAAAAACTGATGATAAAAAATTCTCGAAATACTTCATACGACTGATCGTTGCAGATAAGCGTGGCGTACTTGCTCAAATTACAAACCTGTTAGCAGAGAAGGATGTTAGTTTGGATCAGGTTATCCAACAGCCGTATCAGGATAGCGGTCAATCCGAGATTGTAATGGTTACACATACTTCCTCCAAATATAATGTGGCATCCGTACTAAAAACGCTAGAGGGCATGGATGTGATTAGCGAAATCAAGAGCTACTATCAGGTGGAGGGTACAGATAAGGAAGCAGGTGCTGTTCATAATGAGTAAGGATAGACTAGGGATTATCGCACAGTATAAAGAATTTTTGCCCGTATCAGAAAATACGCCTCTTTTGACCCTGCATGAGGGAAATACCCCATTGGTCCATGCAGCTCGCTTATCTGAAGAGTGGGGAGTAGAGCTTCACTTTAAATATGAGGGGTTAAATCCGACCGGCTCCTTTAAAGACCGAGGCATGGTGATGGCAGTTGCCAAGGCAGTGGAAGAGGGAAGTAATACCATTATGTGTGCTTCAACAGGCAATACATCTGCTGCCGCTGCCGCTTATGCAGCTCGTGCAGGACTGCGTTGTATCGTATTAATTCCAGATGGAAACATTGCCTTAGGTAAATTGGCCCAAGCAATTGCTTATGGAGCAGAAGTCATTTCAATCAACGGCAATTTTGATGAAGCATTGCGCATTGTCCAACAAATTACACAAGAAGAGCCCATTACTTTAGTTAATTCGGTAAATCCATATAGAATTGAAGGACAAAAAACAGCATCCTTTGAGATATGTGACCGTTTAGGAGAAGCTCCTGATATTTTAGCAATTCCAGTTGGAAATGCAGGTAATATCACAGCTTATTGGAAGGGCTTTACAGAATATCATCGTGCAGGTAAGATTACCTCCCTACCAAAAATGTACGGATTTCAAGCAGCAGGAGCAGCCCCACTTGTCTTAGGGCATCCTGTAGAACAGCCTGAAACAATTGCAACAGCGATTCGTATCGGGAATCCTGCTAGCAAAGATGGAGCCTTACAGGCATTGAAGCAGTCAAATGGTCGCATAGAAAGTGTCACAGACGAGGAGATTTTAGAAGCGTACCAGCTTTTAGCTAAAAAAGAGGGCATCTTCTGTGAGCCTGCCTCTGCAGCCTCCTTTGCAGGTATCATTAAATTACACCGGATGGGACAGTTGGCACAAGGAGCTCGCATCGTATGCGTCTTGACTGGGCATGGCTTAAAAGATCCGAGCATCGCAATTAAGACTATTGCCAACGAACCCGTGAAAGTGCCTGCGACAAGAGAAGATGTCATGGGACTGATCAAAAAGTAAAGTAGGTGTCAGCATGTCTATACAGAAAGTAACAGTGAGAGTACCAGCTAGCACAGCCAATCTGGGTGCTGGTTTTGATACAATCGGTCTTGCTTTCCAGCTTTATACAACCATAACCATGAGCATTGCCGAGCAAACTGCGATTCGATTAGTGGGACCAGAGCTTGCTAGCTTGCCTCAAGATAAAACCAATCTACTTTACGAAGTGGCGGCCTTCTTATTCGAGAAGGCCTCGCTTCCTATACCTGAATTAGCGATTGAGGTAGAGACGGAGGTTCCCTTGACTCGAGGGCTTGGCAGTAGTGCAGCAGCAGTTGTAGGTGCTTTAATCGCAGCGAATGTCCTTGCAAGTAAGCCGTTTACAGACGGACAGCTCTTTACGTTTGCCAGCCGTTGGGAGGGACATCCAGATAATGTAGGAGCTTCACAATTTGGCGGTCTAATTATTTCAGCGTTACCAGATAATGAAGCTGAGCAAGTTCCTTATGTTAAATTTTCGGTTCCTGAGCGATTGAAGACACTGGTAGTCATTCCTGATTTTGAATTGCCTACTCATCAAGCGAGGAAAGCATTGCCTGATCAATATTCCCGTGAAGATGCGGTTTATAATATTTCACGTGCAAGCTTATTGGTTGCTGCGTTTGCTCAAGACCGTTTAGATTTATTGGCTACTGCTATGCAGGATCGTCTACATCAGCCTTATCGTACAGCGTTGGTGCCAGGCCTATCTGAGATTGTGGAAAAAGCGCAGGATTACGGCGCCTTAGGGGCAGCCTTGTCAGGAGCAGGGCCAACTATTCTTTGCTTTTTCGAAAATGATCAAGCAGAGCAGAGACTGTTACAATTTATTGAACAAGTAATGCAGAAAAATCAATTAAGCTATTCTACTATGGTGCTCCTTCCTGATGATAATGGGGCAATTATTGACACAAGCCCTGTATATACAGCATAATGCATAGAAAAACATCAGATGGGAGCATGAAGTATAATGGGGAGAACACTAGCTTTTTTAGGACCTTCTGGCACATTTACAGAGGAGGCAGTACGTCATTTGCCTATTCAAGAGGAGCTCACAACTCAACCATTTGTAAGCATTCTTGATGTGCTGGAAGCAGTTAATACGAATCAGGCCGATTTTGGTGTGGTACCCATTGAGAATTCAATTGAAGGAACAGTTAATTTAACGATGGATGGCTTAATACATGGGGAGAAACTGCCTATTTTAGCAGAATTAGCTCTGCCAATCACTCAGCACCTATTAATGGCAGTTAGGCCAAAGCCACTTTTATTACAGCAGATTACAAAGGTCTTCTCTCATTCGCATGCGATTGCCCAATGTCGCTTGTTCCTACAAAAATACTTACCACATGTAGAGATTGAATATACCAACAGTACGGCGTCAGCAGCTAAACTTGTAAGTGAAGAACCAGATCAACCATGGGCGGCTATTGGAACGAGATTAAATACAGAAATATACCCGCTTTTTCTCGCTCAGGAAAGCATTCAGGACTATGCTAACAATTTTACGAGATTTGTGCTGGTGGGAAAAAGTCAGTTAGATTTACTGGTATCTGATAAGTATAAAACAACCATATTGGTCACATTACCCGAAGATTATTCAGGGGCACTGTATCAGGTATTGGCAGCATTCGTTTGGCGCAAATTGAATTTGTCCCGCATCGAATCACGACCTACGAAAAAAGGTTTGGGTAGCTATTATTTTGTATTGGATATCGTACAGGGCATGGACACAGTGTTAATGCCAGGCGCTTTTGCAGAGATAGAGGCATTGGGATGTCAGGTTCGTGTACTGGGTAGCTATCCAGTGTTCGCCTATAGGGGTATAGGTGAAAAGAATTGACGCTATGTTGCATATAGATTTATACTATTCAAAAACGTTAGAAAAAAGGGTGAAGTAGCATGACGCAGCAGTTGATCTACTTAAACGGTGAATTTGTAGAAAAAGAAAATGCAAAAATTTCTGTCTATGATCATGGCTTCTTGTATGGGGATGGAATTTTTGAAGGAATTCGTGTTTATAATGGTAATATATTCCGCCTGCAAGAGCATATCGAACGTTTATATGAATCCGCACTATCCATCATGCTCGTTATTCCGATGAAAATAGAAGAAATGATGGATGCAGTAGTTGAAACCGTTAGAAAAAATGAACTGCGTGATGCCTATATACGACTTGTAATCTCGCGTGGCGATGGGGATTTAGGTCTTGATCCTCGTAGCTGTAAGCGGGCGAATATTGTTATTATTGTTGAACAGCTTCGACTCTTTCCGCAAGAATTATATGAGACAGGATTAAAAATTGTGACAGTTCCAACACGTCGCAACAAACCAGATGCATTGAATCCAAAGATCAAATCTCTAAACTATTTAAACAATGTTATGGTGCGAATGGAAGCTAGCATGGCTAATGTTAGTGAAGCGTTAATGCTAAATAGCGAGGGCTATGTAACTGAAGGCTCAGGCGATAATATTTTCCTTGTAAAAAAAGGTGTTATTTATACGCCTCCTACTTACTTAGGTGCGTTGGATGGCATTACACGTCAAGCGATTATGGATATCGCTAGAGAACTAGGTTATGTGGTTAAAGAGGAACCTTTCACTCGTCATGATGTCTATATTGCTGATGAAGTATTCCTGACAGGGACAGCAGCAGAGGTAATTTCAGTATCAGAAGTGGATGCACGAGTAATTCGTGACGGAAAACCAGGTCCTGTGACAAAACAATTGCTGGAAGAATTCCGCCGTTATGTCCAAGAAGATGGTGTAAAAGTATACGAATAAGGGAAAGAAATCAAAAAATAATGGAGAACAGAGCCGGTAAATATTTATGGCTCTGTTTTTTTATGCGATAAATTGAACAGGAGCAAAACGCCTAGAGGCGCATAACATGGTAGGGACTCAAGTATGAGAGGAGAGGCAGTAGTGAAAATCCATATCGTACAAAAAGGGGACACCATGTGGAAGATTGCTAAGAAATATGGTGTCGACTTTCAAGAACTATTGGATCTAAACAAATCAACAATAAAAAATCCGGATAAAATTATGCCTGGAATGAGAGTAAAAATACCAACCGGTACGTCCAGAAGACCGGGAATGGAACAGCGACCGCACATGGAAAGACCGATGAAAGAAAGACCTGTGCCTCAGGTGCCAAGCAAGGAGATGCCGATACCTCCAGCATATGAATCACCGGAGATGATGGAGTCTCCAGTTATACCACGGCCAGAAGAAATGATGCCGCCACCTGTACCGCCTGTTGCACCTGTACCGCCTGTTGCACCTGTACCGCCTGTTGCGCCTGTACCGCCTGTTGCGCCTGTACCGCCTGTTGCGCCTGTACCGCCTGTTGCGCCTGTACCACCTGTTGCACCTGTACCGCCTGTACCATCTCCACCACCAAGACCGGTACCACAGCCAGCACCGCCTGAGGAAAGGCCTAAAAGGGCGATTCCACCTTTGAAAGAAATGCCCAAACGACATATTCCAATCCCAATACCTATACCAGTACCTGTACCAAGACCAGCACCAAGACCAGCACCAAGACCAGCACCACAACCAGCACCAAGACCAGTACCACAGCCAGCACCAAGACCAGTACCGCAGCCAGCACCACAGCCAGCACCAAGACCAGTACCACAGCCAGCACCAAGACCAGTACCACAACCAGCACCAAGACCAGCACCACAGCCAGACACACCAACAGACACAACTCCCGCAACGAGTCCAGCAGCAAAAACGGAACAAGACCA